>JAIUMB010000173.1 GCA_022565745.1 Cryomorphaceae bacterium
CCAATGGCATGTGTTACTGTTGACATACGCTGGAAGTTATAAAGTTATTGTTTGTGGCTTTTGCGCCTCGTGCGGATGCTCCGCACCTTCATAAATATGTACATTTTTTGCTATGGCACGGCCCAATCGGTTTTTAGGCAACATACCTTTTAATGCATTCTCAAGAATTTTGCGGGGGTTTTTAGCCATCATCTCACGAGGAGTAATGCGCTTTTGTCCACCGGGAAATCCTGAATACGTAATGTACTCTTTCTTTTCCATCTTTAAACCAGACATAATGATCTTGTCGGCATTGATGATGATAACATTATCTCCACAGTCTACGTGTGGAGTAAAGTTTGTTTTGTGCTTGCCCCGTACTACAGATGCAACGCGAGTCATCAATCGACCTACTGGCATATCAGCCGCGTCGATGAGAACCCACTGCTTATCTACAGTCGCCTTGTTGGCTGAAAGGGTCTTGTAACTTAAAGTGTTCACGCCAATGAATTTAAATCGTTTCTAATTGCTTTAGAGTCAAAAAAATATCTGCTCTTCTAAAGGGCTGCGAAGATACGATGATTTTTCTTTCTACAACAAATTGTGGAAAGATTTTTTTTGCACCCTCGTTTTATCGTATCTTTGTGGTTGTGTTAAGGCATTGTAAATGGCGTATTTTGCACTGATTTTTTTGATTTTCAGTCAACAAAACACTAAAAAGCAAACGTACTGATTTGTTTTGCTCTGACCAACTCGATATTGAATTTTTGATTTTAAATGACCGTTAGACAAACATGACTAGATTTTTCTCAACGCTTAGCGCGGTAGTTTTTGCCGCTGTTCTTTCCAATGCTCAACATCAACATCACCACGAAGGCGCCTGCGGAACCGACGAAATTATACAAGAAATTTTTGGCAATGACCGCGATTATCACAAAGAAAGACAAGACGTAGAAGCCTGGATCGATGAATATATAGCCAACAACCCGCCAAGCGAGGTGCGTACAAATGCTCAAGGGGAGTCAACCAGTATCCACCGTATTCCCGTGGTTTTTCACGTGATGTACGATCAAAAAAGGGATAACATTTCTAAGTATCAAATCATGGATGCCCTTCGTGTTCTCAACGAGGATTATCGACGCAAAAACGCCGATACCATATTATTAAGGAGTGTGTTTGAAAGTCGCGCTGCCGATTTCGAGGTTGAGTTTCACCTGGCCCGTGTCGACCCTTCAGGCAATTGTACAGACGGAATCAATCGGGTGCAAACCAGCGAAGCCGCAAGCTCTACCAACAATATCAAACGATTGAGTATGTGGGACAACAAAAAATACCTAAACATTTGGACAGTCGGTTCTATTAATGCCCAAGTTCCGCAAGGCATTGTATTGGGTTACGCCTTTTTCCCTCAGTTCAATCAATCCGGTTTTAACGACGGTATTCTTCAACGCCATGACCGCACCGGAACCATCGGAACCTCGGTATCGCTTGGTCGCACACTTACCCACGAAGCAGGACATTACCTCAATCTACACCATCCATTTAGAAATGGTTGCGGCGGTGGCGACTTTGTTGACGACACTCCTAGAGCTGCATCGGCCAATTTCGGGTGCAACTTATCGACCAATTCTTGTGGCGGCGCTCTTCCAGATATGATAGAAAACTTTATGGATTATTCCAGTGACGAATGTCAAAACACGTTAACCGAAGGCCAAAAAGTGCGCTCTAAAGCAGTATTGAATAATTCGCAATTAAGAGGCGATGTAACCGCAGAAGCCAACCTCAAGTCTACCGGTGTGGTTGGCGGGGATGTATGTGCCCCTATAGCTGACTTTTTTGCTCAAAACAATGTTATCTGCGCAGGTGATACCGTTAAGTTCATCGACGCTTCTATTGGCGCAAATCCAGACGGATACAAATGGTACTTCCACGGAGGAACACCAGCAACATCCACAGAGCGCTATCCCCAAGTGGTTTTTGACCAAGAGGGCATGTACCGTGTAAGCTTGGTGGTTAGCAATGAAGCCGGCACCGACTCTATCACCAACTGGCGCAGCGTTTGGGTAAAATACGAATCTCCATCTCCTTTCCAATCTTGGTTACAGGAAGATTTTGAGAAAATCAACATCCCTAATGGCAACTGGTCGTTTACAAGACATGGCTCAAAAGATGTTGACGTTAAAGTCACCGACAATGCAGGTTTTAGCGGCACCCGCTCTGCATTCTTTGGCCTAAATGGAAATACTGACGAACACGGTGTGTTTAGATTAATCTCCCCCAACATCGACATGACACGTGCGGCACAAGCCACACTTTCATTTAATGTTGCACACGCACCCATTGACAACAATTCACAAACATTATTGCGTGTTAGAGTTAGTACCGACTGTGGAAAAACATGGGTTACTCGACGTACCCTCCAAGGAAACCTATTGGCCACTGCCCCCGCTACCACAGGAGATTTTGTTCCACAATCACAAGCCGAGTGGCAAAACTCCCAAGTGGCAATGTCGCAATTCACAGGACCTGGACAAGAAATCCTCATTATGTTTGAAGTTGAAAATGCCGGAGGAAATAATGTGTATATCGACGACATCAACTTGAATGTGGTACTCAGCGACGATCGCTACGAGTTGAGCAAGCGTCGATTTGACGCCTTCCCCAATCCCGCCAGTGATGAGTTGACCATTGAGTTGGAATCCAACATCGACGATGTTTCCACATTAACACTGACGTCAGTTACGGGAAAGATCATTTGGAACGACGATATTAACATCAGCAGCGGAGAACGCATCCGCATGAATGTACCAAATTTCGCCAACCTACCCAGTGGCATTTATATGCTTCGTCACGAAAACAAAAATGGTAGTGAGGTTAAGAAGATCATCAAAAAGTAGGAATTAAAGCGTCCCACTAGGCATTTTCTCCGTTGATTTTTTGCCGTATTTTCGCGGCTATGAATTGGAAATTAACGAACAAAACAGCACTCGTTTGTGGCAGCACATCGGGCATCGGAAAAGCCATAGCAGAAACCTTCGCCGCCTCTGGCGCACGCGTCGTGTTAATGGCTAGAAATCAAGATAAGTTAAACAGCGTAGCCGCTTCACTTGAAGGCAGTGATCACCAAACGGTGGTGGCCGACTTCTCCATTCCTGGTGATGCCAAACGCGCATTGAACCAATGGATGGGCCAGCATCCCGAGATTCACTTCGATATATTGGTCAACAATACCGGAGGCCCCCCTCCTGGTCCGGCACATACCGCAGATGCGCAAGCATACATAGATGCCTTTTCTGCGCATTTGATCAACAACCACGACATTACCCAACTTTGCTTACCCGGCATGAAGCAAAGAGGTGGTGGACGCATCATCAATGTGATTTCCACCTCCGTAAAAATTCCTTTGCCCGGCTTAGGCGTATCTAATACCGTTCGTGGAGCTGTAGGTAATTGGTCCAAAACATTGGCTAACGAGCTCGGTGCCTTTAACATTACCGTCAATAATATTCTCCCTGGCGCCACTGCAACAGAACGACTGGAGAGCATCATTACAAAAAAAGCAGAAAAAACAGGCAAAAGCGAGGCGATTGTGGCCGAAGGGATGAAAAGTGAAATCCCGCTTAACCGATTTGCAAAACCAGAGGAAATAGCCGCCGCAGCAGGGTTCTTAGCTTCTGAGGCCGCCTCGTACATTAGCGGAATCAATATTCCAGTGGACGGTGGTAGAACTGGTAATTTATAAGCGCCTATAATGAAAGAAATCAACAATTATATAGGAGGTAAACTGCTTGCTCCAGTAAATGGCAAGTACTTTGACAACATAACCCCTGCAACGGGTAAAGTATACGGCCGTATCCCCGATAGCGGAGAAGCCGACGTTGCAAATGCCGTTGCTGCTGCGCAAGCTGCCTTCCCCACTTGGTCAACCATGACCGCCAAAGCACGATCCAATATCCTATTACGCATTTCCGAAGGCATCGCCAAACGCATGGATGAACTGGCAGAAGCAGAAAGTACAGACAACGGCAAACCGCTTAAACTGGCTTTGGCAGTAGATATCCCTCGTGCACGCGACAACTTCGCCTTTTTTGCCACCGCCATTTTACACGATGAAAACGCCATGCACGACATGGGACAAAGCGGGTTTAACTATACCAAACGCAACCCTTTAGGAGTGGTAGGATGCATCTCCCCTTGGAACCTCCCTCTATATTTGTTCAGTTGGAAAATAGCCCCTGCTTTGGCAGCGGGCAACTGTGTGGTGGCAAAGCCATCTGAAGTCACCCCATACACCGCTTTTTTACTCAGCGAAATTTGTATAGAAGCCGGTTTGCCTGATGGTGTTCTCAACATCGTTCACGGCTATGGACATAAGGCAGGACAAGCCATTGTAGCACACCCAGCTACCAAAGCCATTTCCTTTACCGGCGGAACAGCCACCGGAAAAATCATCGCCGGAATTGCTGCTCAGCAATTTAAAAAAACCAGTTTGGAGCTCGGCGGCAAAAATGCCAACATCATTTTTGAAG
>JAIUMB010000174.1 GCA_022565745.1 Cryomorphaceae bacterium
ACGTCGTATGAGGTGTGATACCTGCTAAGGTAATCTCTTGGTATCCTTTAGTAGACGGATTGGGGTACACCGAAAAACTGGGCTGAGGCGAGTTTGCTTCCTTTAAGCCCAATCCGAAGTTGTCGGTGCGGATGATAACACCGCCACCGCCTGTTATGACTGCTGAACTGTCGTTAAAAACATGACACCTTCCAAGCCATTTTTGTTGTCCGGTAAGAAAGCTGATGTTTTGATCAATCCAAGTTAACCCTCTATCAGGAGAGACTTTTAAAAAATCGTAGCCACCAATAAAGAGTGATCTGTTGAATCCTTCTAGAAATCCTAGGCCGACTTGCTGACCATAAATAAACCATTCATCATTGCTGATGAAATCGAGTTGATGAATAGAGTATGATGGTGGGCCGCCTAAACCTCCATAAAAAGCATGTGTTGTAAAACAGGTGTCTTTATCTGGACAAAACATGCTATAACCTGTTTGCATATTGGTGCTGGGATGAAAATCATAAGTTTGCCAAGTTTGTCCACCGTCTTCAGACTTCATGAAATGAATCATCATGCGCGTATTATTCGGATGAAAAAAGTGTGAAATGGCAGTGCTGAAAATATTCTGATCATCCAAAAACCTTCCTTGAAAAAAAATGATTGAATCCTGTTGATGGCGCATTTGCCATGAAGCACCCACATCATCTGAAACATACCAGAGACCAGGTCCCTGCATAGAATTATTGCCCACCACAAACACTTTTCCGTTTGCGCTTTCAAGGATAGAGAATCGAGAAATGTCAACAGAATCTCTTATACTGACCCAATTGACTCCACCATCTGTCGTCTGATAAAAATTGGTTTCTGTTATGCCAAAACCATTGAGGGAATCAACATAACAGGCCTTAATTAAGTCAGTAAACCCGGGATTAACACTCCAACTTCGACCGCCGTCGTAGGTGACGATACTAGAGTTGTCGTTTCCTGCATAACCTACGGAGTCATTAATAAAGTACAATGTGGTAAGATCCAGATGTTCATATGGTGCCGGTGAAAGCACTTGTATCCATTGTGCGTTTAAGCTACCTGATAGTGTGAGGGAAAAAATGATAATTTTGAGGTTCATTGCGTAAAGGTATCAAAAATTTTGAATACGAACCACTTTGACTATTTGACGCAATGTTTACCACTTAACCGCTAAAAGTTGATGAGTTTACGTTGATTTTGATTTAATGTGCGCTACAAACGCCCTCAACGCCCGTCCTCTATGACTCATGGCGCTTTTTTCTTCTGCCGACATTTGCGCAAAACTGCGATGTTCGCCTTCGGGGACAAAAATGGGATCGTAGCCAAATCCGTGCTCCCCGCGTAAATGTGTATCGGCAATTTCGCCGTTTACAATGCCTTCAAAATATTGTCGGCCTTCCGGTGTGACCCACGCCAATACGGTGCGAAAACGCGCTTTGCGGTTGCTTGTGTCGCTGAGTTCTTTCAGAACTTTTGCCATGTTTTTTTCATTGTCTTTTTCCTCACCGGCATAGCGGGCAGAATAAACGCCAGGGGCGCCGTTGAGCGCTTCAATTTCCAATCCAGTGTCATCGGCTAAAGCGGGCATTCCGCAGCGGTCAAATAAGTACTGCGCTTTCTGCAGGGCGTTCTCTTCCAGCGTTTCGCCGGTTTCGGGTATATCTTCTGTTACGCCCAATTCAGTGGCGGTGACGACCTGCCAGCCCTCTGGGAGTAAGGCGCGTATTTCGGCAATCTTCCCAGGATTTTGTGTGGCCAATACGATGGTCATAACTCTGCAATGTGAAAAAGGGCATCTCCGCGGTGTACCAGTGGCATGTTGTTGTGACCAATGA
Source organism: Cryomorphaceae bacterium (assembly GCA_022565745.1). GTDB lineage: Bacteria > Bacteroidota > Bacteroidia > Flavobacteriales > Schleiferiaceae > CSBr16-58. The sequence continues at coordinate 1,845 of JAIUMB010000174.1, forward strand.
TGTATCCGTCTTTTGGAGAGACCACGTGTTGTGAAAACTGATTGTACGGATTGTCAATCTTGCCAATGATTTGTCCTTCCGTTACTTTTTTGCCGGAGACCCTTTCCGGGACAAACAACCCGGAGGCGTCGGCGCGAACCCATACGCTTTTCTTTAATAGCAACTGCTTTTTAACCTTTGGCGGTTTTACCTGAATCATCCCCTGCTTGTGCAAAACACGTTTTACGCCTTTCACCCCTTCTTTGATGGCAAAGGGGTCGAATCGCAGGCTTTCGCCACCTTCATACACCACGATGGGTACACCTAAGTCACTTGCAGTGCTGCGCAATGAGCCACTGATGAGTCCGGAGTGAAGGGTGTACGGCGCGGCAAAATCGTTGGCAATTTCCGCGGCACGCTCGTCTTTTGGGGCAAAGCGGGTTTGTGGGTAGTTGGTTCTGCTGGCGCCTCCGGTATGGAAATCAATGCCAAAGTCGACGTGTGGCAGTATCTTGGTGGTGAGTAAATCGGCAACAATGGCGGCCAAACTGCCGTCGGCACTGCCGGGAAAACTGCGGTTGACGTCTTTGCCATCGGGTACGTCGCGACTAAATTGGTTAAAGCCATGTACGTTGATGATGGGCAAGGCGATGATTGTGCCGCACTGAAGGTTGTTGATCCACGAACTGTCAATGATGCGGCGCACAATCTCCACGCCGTTCACTTCATCGCCGTGCAAGCCGCCGGAAAACAGCACGCATGGACCGGGATTCTTGCTGCGAAACACGTGAATGGGCATGTGAATCAACGTGCCCGACGGGAGTCTGGCCACATCAATTTCGATGAAACGCGTTTCTCCGGGAAGAATATTCCGTCCATCGATGATCATGCCACTCATTGTCCGACGTAATTATAGGGTGTAATGGCCAATATCTCTGCTTTTACCGCATCGGACACGTTGAGGGTGTCGACAAAGGCACGCATGGATGCTTCGGTGATTTTTTCATTGGTACGGGTTAGGGCCTTCAAGGCTTCGTAGGGTTTGGGGTAACCTTCTCTGCGGAGTATCGTTTGTGCCGCTTCTGCAACCACGGCCCAATTGGCTTCTAGGTCTGCACGGATGGCGACTTCGTTTACGATCAGTTTATCAATGCCGCGCAGCAAGGCGTTACCGGCGATGTGAATGTGGCCAAGGGGTACGCCTACGTTGCGAAGAACTGTAGAATCGGTGAGGTCGCGCTGCAATCTTGAAACGGGTAATTTTACACTTAGGTGCTCGAGTAGGGCATTGGCGATGCCAAGATTGCCTTCCGCATTTTCAAAGTCGATGGGGTTGACTTTATGTGGCATAGCAGAACTGCCTACTTCGCCTTTTTTGATGGTTTGCTTGAAGTAGTCGGTAGAAATATAACTCCAAATATCGCGGGCAAAATCAATGAGAATGGTGTTGATGCGTTTCCAGCCGTCAAAATACGCCGCCAGCATATCGTAGTGCTCAATCTGTGTGGTGGGGTGTGAGCGCTGCAATCCCAATCGCTCTTCCACAAAGGCCTTGGCAAAATGGTGCCAGTCGCGATCGGGATAGGCCACGGTATGTGCGTTGAGGTTACCGGTTGCCCCACCAAACTTTGCGGCAAATGGAACGGCATTGAGCAAATCTCTTTGGCGGTTTAGTCGCTCGGCAAAGACCATGATTTCTTTGCCCAAACGCGTAGGGGAGGCCGGCTGTCCGTGGGTGCGGGCCAACAATGGAATGTCTTTCCACGCTTCGGCTCTTGCCGTGATGGATGCAATGATGCGATCTAACAATGGCAAGCCTTCTTCACGGTGGTAGTCGAGCAATGATAGTGGCACTGCCGTATTGTTGATGTCTTGTGAGGTCAGTCCGAAGTGAATAAACTCCGTATGCGCTTCAACATCGGTGCCCTTCATTTTTTCTTTGAGCCAGTATTCCACCGCTTTGACGTCGTGATTGGTCGTACGCTCAATGGTTTTGATGGCTTCGGCGTCATCGGTTGAAAAGTCGCTGATCCATCGACGCATCTCTGAGATGGTGGCTTCGCTTACCGGTGGCAGTTGCGGCAGGTTGAATTGACTCAAAAAGATGAAGTATTCCACCTCGACATGGACGCGGTATTTGATGAGGCCAAATTCAGAGAAATAGGTTGAAAGTGCTTCGGTATGACGTTGATAGCGGCCGTCTACGGGTGAAACGGCTGTAAGGGCGTGGCTCATATTATATGGGGTTGTTTACACAATGAGCCGGCAAAGATACTTTGCGTTTTTGGTATAGTTGCGCATTGATGAATAAGCGTTATTTTTGCCGTATGATTAGAGACGCTCACCCGGAGTTTTTTGAGGCGTTTAGTGCACTTATTCACCAACGCCAATCCATTAAATCAAACATTCTCATCACTGCGCATCACAACCCAGATGGCGATGCTTTAGGCTCTGCCCTTGGCTTGCACTGGTTTTTCAAGCGTTTAGGAATTACCTCCACAGTGATGATGCCCAACCGTTATCCTTCGTTTTTAGACTGGATGCCAGGCAGTGAAGACATCCTTATTTACGAGGATGATGTGAAAAAAGTACAATCGGTCATTGAGGATGCTGAGTACATATTTATTCTCGATTACAACGATTTATCGCGGGCTGGTAAGGGTTTGTGCGATGATTTG
>JAIUMB010000175.1 GCA_022565745.1 Cryomorphaceae bacterium
TGGTTGGTTGCGGTAGAGCGCGGACTTACCGTAGCGCTCGATGTGGACTTAAGCGATGATTTAAAACGCGAAGGCGTTGCTCGTGAGCTGGTCAACCGAATTCAAAATATGCGCAAAGACAGCGACTTTGATGTCACCGATCGCATTGTCGTTCACCTGCAAAACGATGCTGCCCTAATTGATGCCATCTCGCATTTTGAAGACTACATCAAAGGAGAGGTGTTGGCCAATAGCATCCAGTGGCACGACCAACTCAAAGGCGAGGAGATTGTGTTTGATGAGGTGACGACGGTGATTGAGGTTGTAAGGGCTTAATAAAGCAGAGGTCTGGGGTTATGGTTGCTTTTTTATACATTAGATTAAAACTAGGGAAGTAATTTTTATCGCACCAACTATTCCACCAACACCTTCTCCGTCCACCGCTTTCCGTCTTTACCGATCATTTGCACGACATACATCCCTTTCGGCCATTCTTGCACGTCTATTTGGTGCTTGTGTTGGCGTGCTTGACTTTGGAAAACCACACGCCCGCTGAGGTCGTTGATGGTAATCTTTACAGCAGATGTATGGCTGTTGATGAACAAGGATTCCTTTGCCGGATTGGGGTAAATGATTATTTGGGGTTTTGGGGCGTCGAAGGAGGTTTGGGATAGAAGTTCACCGTTTGAACCGAGTTTAAAAATAAAGCCAACGGTTCCAATGGGGTTGTTGATGGAGTCTATGCCAATAGAATTAAATACCCCAACACAACCTCCATCTGAAGTTGTTTGAATACTTGTGGTAAACGGACGATGACCAATACCTTTAACTTCAAAAACATTTATTTTTCTCTTCCAAAGCAAATCTTTGTTAGCCATGTTTATTTTGTGAACGAATACAGACCCAAAAACCGAGTCATTTTGTGGCCGCCAATCAAACCTTTTTTTTCGCTCATAACTTGAAATGGCAAACAAATTACCATCTAAATCTTCATCTAAACCTCTTACAAGGCCATGACTATAAGAAGAGTCGCTAAACAACGGAATTATCATACTCGAATCTAAAGGAAAAAGATCAACCAAAGAACCATCATTATCAATCTCTACCAGATGCATGGGAGAATGAGGTGTAAGTTTATAGATACCTAAATTTATAGTATTTAAAGCATGAACCATTTCAATATAGTGAGAACTATTTAACTCTGGAATTAATGTATCTGCAATGGCTTTATCAATATTATTTGATGAGAGATTTAAAATATATGAGGACGTAATGGTTGTAACAAATAAGCGATTATTGTTTAATGGTATTGCCGAAAGTGTTAAAGTAAATGGCGTATAACTGGTATCATCAAATATAGCCTGGTTAATAACATTACCCGTTAAGTCAAATTCAAAAACCGCCATTTGGTCAAAGGTGCCTAATTTCGTGCCGGCAGCAATAAAGGTTGAATCAGTTTTTGGTGTTAATAGAAAGGTAAGACCAAAAGAATCTGTTGGGAGTTTATATATATTTCCTCGATTTAAGTCAAAATCAAAGGTAATAAGCTCATCATAAAATATTGGTACACCTTGATTGCTATAGGAATAAAGTGCATAAATACTGTCCCCTACAATTCTTAAGGATGGTGATTGAGTAATGTGAGTAAAGTTATAGGGTAACATTACCGAGTCTACAAAATTCAAGTCGAAATCAAATTTAACAAGATAAGTGGCAGAGCTAATGGAATTAGCTCCAGACGTTATAGATGTTACATATCCATCATCTACCTCTATCACATCAATGGCTTGTGTGTTTCCTAGGTTCATTGAAGTGAACCCTCTGGGGTTTGGTGTAAATTGAGCAAAACATTGCATAAAGCCTAATACAACGAAAAATAATGACAACGAATATTTCATAAACGATATCTTTTAAATGATATTTTATATGTTTTAATTAATCAAATATAAGAAAAATATTTTTAATAAGATCTTATTTGGTCTTTTGAACATAATTGCATGTTTTGAATAACCTTAGTTATTTATGCAAAACAAGCTTTAGAAAATGTTTTATCAACCTTATCTTTAACCAAAAACATTTCTAAGAAAACAAAAAGAACAACCACTATTGGTGATGTTAAGTAGTAAAAAATACTTTGTATATTTGTGTTTTATTACACATTCCCTAACAATGCATTAAATAATTTACCCATGAAATTCTACTTACTTTACATTCTGACGATTTTGGGTGTTTTTAGTAATTTCCAGCCGAAATTGCAAGCCGCTCATCTTGTTGGCGGCACCATGACTTACGAATATATCGGAGATACCTCAGGAATACCACATCATTACCAAATCAATATAACCTTATATAGAACCACCCGATACACTACATTTAATGGCATTGTTGGACCCAATGTATGTGTTGCTTCGTCTTGTTTTCCCAATCAATCTGTGAATATGGCCATAGCCCCCGGTGATCCACAACAAGGGACACCAGTAGGCGAAAATGCAAATTGTATTTCACCAAATCCCAATACCACCGATTTTATAGAACATCATCTTGTAGGACATGTCGTGCTCCCGGGCGTATGTTCAAATTATTCATTCAAATACAACATGTTATGCTGTCGCATCGGATTTAACAACATTGCTAATGTTTCTGGAGGTCCCGGTAACAACAACAGATTAGAAGTGTTTTTAAACAACACGCGGGGAGAAAACAGCTCACCACAATTTGTCTTTAACGAAGCTGTTATCAATTTATGTCAAGATCAAAATGTTAGCATCAACCATTTCTCCACTGATGCGGATGGAGATTCATTGCTTTACGCCTTTGATTATGTGTCTAACGGCGTCAGTTGTGATACATCTTTAAATTTGACTTATGAACCACCTTATACGTTCAATCAACCTTTTCCTGCCGATTCACTGGGGATTGCAATTGACCAACAAACCGGAGAAATAAGTTTCAAATCAACAAATGCTTCTGGAAATTATATTTATGCATTTAAGATAGAAGACTACCGCTGGGTCAATCAGTTAAACGCTTATGTTAAGGTTGGCAGTAGTTACATAGAAGGATGGGTAACCTTTGCCGGCTCATGTCGACCAAGCGTTTTGGAAGGCCCTAGTCTGTCAACCAACGAACACCCCAAACAAAACTACCCTGCAGATATCCTTAACCGTATGGAAGATGTTTTGCTAATTCCAAATGTTGATACTGTTGCCGGATCTGGAGCCTTCGCTGAAGTTTCATTGCACACGGTTTCATACAACTGTTTGTCTAATACCATTGATTTGTATTTCCAAAACAACATTCGCTGCAACTCCATTGCACCAAATGGTAGTGACTTCCGAATTTTGTCTCCCGATTCAGCTCTCGTACCTATTTCTGCCGCCATTCCCAACTGTACTTTTCCGCAAACTACAGATCACATAACACTGGTGCTTCACAATCCGCTGCCTGGCAATGGAGATTTCCTTGGCAGTATTCGCACGGGAACAGACGATAATACACTGATTAATGAATGTGGCTTTGACATGCCTCCGCATTACACGTTTGTTATTCATTCAGATGACTGTCCGGTATTCTCTGTATTTAGCGAGGATCTACCATCCACGCAAATGCGTATTTACCCCAACCCCAACAACGGAAGTTTTACCGTTGTTGCTAACGGAGAGCCTCATGTTCTTAGAGTATACAATATGCTGGGGGTTTGTGTGATAGAAGAAAATGGACGCGGCGAACATTTGGTCAATCAAATAGAATTAACTCCCGGTAACTACATTGTTCGTGTTGAATATCTTTTGAATGGAAGAATGGAGCAGCAAAAAATGACGGTAGCCAACAAATAGCTTATGCCAAATACAACCACACCCACAGCGCAACAGAAATACACGCCGCAACGGGGCCCGCAATCATAAAATAAATACCCCCTCGCCTGAATTCCTTTTGCTCAACCAAACCCGTTGCAAAGGCCACGGCATTGGATGGGGTGGAGACGGGTAAAAACAAGGCGCAAGAACAGCTGATGGCCACAACTATTGGCGCACCTGTGCCAAAAACGCCCGACAAGGTCACCGATAAGGGAATGAGTATGGACGCTGCTGCGGTATTGCTCATCACATTAGACAACAAAACGCCGATAAAAGCAAACACGATAACCACGGCAAATGCAGCCAATGGTAAACGATTGATTTTCTCCATAATGATGTCCGCCAATCCTACATCCACCAGGGCAATTCCCAACGCCAATCCACCTGCTACAAGCATAAGGGTGTCCCACGGCAATGCGCGTACTTCATCAGTGCCAATCACTTGGGTCATGGTGAGCAACAAAATGGGTACTGCAGATGTGGCCGCAACCGGAATACCGTGAAGCGGCTCGGTTACCCACAGCGCAACGGTTACCACCAAAGTAAATATCACAGCGCGACGTTTAAAGGGTTCTACCGGTGTGTCGCTTTTTGGAATCAACGATGTATCCACTGTGGCTTCGCGTATGTTCATTTTTTTGACCAAGTAGCGATAAAACAA
>JAIUMB010000176.1 GCA_022565745.1 Cryomorphaceae bacterium
GTGATACCACGCTCTTTTTCTTCTGGTGCGTTGTCAATTGAATCAAATGAACGCGCTTCTGAGTGACCAGCATCAGCTAATACTTTAGTGATGGCTGCCGTCAAAGTGGTTTTACCGTGGTCAACGTGACCAATGGTTCCGATGTTAAGGTGCGGTTTGTTCCGCACGAATGTTTCCTTTGCCATGTTGGAATACTTAAAGGTTAATGTACATTTCTTTAGCCGTTGAAGACATTGTATTGTAGAAAAAAAACGTTGAGCCAATGAGGGGAATTGAACCCCTGACCTTTTCCTTACCAAGGAAACGCTCTACCCCTGAGCTACATCGGCTTAGCCATGTCGCTATAGTGTGACGGGCTAGCGCCGGGCGCGGGCCCCATTTTTTTTCTATCAAAGAACGTCTTCGAGCGGAAGACGGGATTCGAACCCGCGACATTCAGCTTGGAAGGCTGATGCTCTACCAACTGAGCTACTTCCGCAAAGTTGATGACTTTTCATCAAACTCTTGTGGGGGGAGCAGGATTCGAACCTGCGAAGGTAAAACCAACAGATTTACAGTCTGTCCTCGTTGGCCGCTTGAGTATCCCCCCAATATTTCAAATATAATGAGCCAGCAGAGGGACTCGAACCCCCGACCAGCTGATTACAAATCAGCTGCTCTACCAACTGAGCTATGCTGGCTTTTATCGCTCACTAAAATTTAATGAACAACCGTTTTTTTATAACTCCCTAAAAACGGATTGCAAATGTATAAACATTTACATTGCAGGCAAACAATTTTTGAAAAAAAATATTTGAGGGGGTTGTGAATGCTTTTTTACACATAACCAGTTGGTTACGGCAAATAACAACCCCTAAAACCTCCCGAGAAAAAGTTTTTTTTGAACGTGTGCTCAAAAATTTCTCCAAAAAAATCTCAAGCATGAAAATTTATGCAGATTTGCTGTGTGAAATTCAGCGTCCTGGACGCCCGTGTAAACCGCCATCTCTTTCGTTGCTTTATGCAGCATTTCTGTCAACCAACACGTTCTATTGACTCAAGATCAAACGATGGGTGTGCGCACCTACACGAACGGTGTACAAGCCATTGGCAAAGGAAGATAAATCAATCTCCTGCTCTACGCCCACGACTTCCTCGTTCATCAACAATACCATTCTCCCTAGATTGTCGTATACCATAATGGTCGATATCTTGTCTGCATCGTTAAAGGCTACGCGGAATACGCCCGACGTGGGATTCGGGTAAATGCGAAAACCTTGCGCATTCTCCTTGCCAACTGAAAACATCTGATTAACCGCTACCTCTATATTCGCTTTTTCACATGTGTCTCCCCTAGACACCACTACCGATACTTGGTTGATGCCTGGAAAATTCCACTCTACATTAATGGTCGGCGTCGATTGGCCACTTAATATGCTCCCTCCAACTACTTGCCAATCGTACTGTGCTGCAAATATCGAGTCTATTCGGTAGGTGTCTACTTGTGTTGGCGCCGAGGTGTCGGGGCCACTCAACATAGACAAAGGAAAAGCATCGGCCATGCTGATGGTGGCCGATAAAGTGTCTGAACATCCATTGGCATCGGTAACCGTTAGTGAATAGGTTCCTGCCGATAAGTCTAATAGGGTTGACGTTGTTCCTCCATTTGACCAAACGTATGATAAAGGTGGCACACCTCCACTTACATTCACATCTATTACGCCGTCTGACGCTCCACGACAAGACTCATCGTGAACGCTCATCACGGTGGCGTTTACCCTCATTGGCTGCGTGATGGTTACGGTGGTTTGTGCCTCACAATTATTGACATCAACCACTGTAACTTCATAGGTTCCGGCAGACAAACCAGATATCGAATCTCCCGACTGTGGTGGGGTGGTATTCCAAGAATAGGTGTATGGTGCTTGTCCCCCACTTGCAACAACAACTGCTGCGCCATCTGCTGCGCCATGACAGGTGGGTTGGTAGGTATTTAATCCCTGCACAGTTAATGTATCGGCTGGCTCGTCAATAACCACAGAATCCTGTGTAAAACATCCATTGGCGTCGGTAATGGTAACGAAATAAATACCTGGCGACAAGTCGACAATCGAATCGGCAGTAAGCGGTGGAGATGTGCTCCATTGATAGGTATAAGGCGGCGTACCCCCTACGCCTTCCACTGCTGCTGCACCATCTTCGGCACCTATACAGGATACATTATTGACATATTTCATATGACTGTCCAAGGTGTCGGAAGGCCCACTGATGGCAAAGGTGTCGCTTACACTACAGCCCAATGAATCGGTTACAGTTAAGGTATATACGCCGGTACTTAAGTTCATCAGCGAGTCTCCTTGAACGGTTGCTGAAGGCGTGATGCTTATGGTATAGGGTGCCACACCTCCGGTTACATCGTACGTTGCTTCACCATCTTCGTTCTCAATGCATGAAACGTGTTTACTTGCAAGAGCTTGAACATTTAAGGGACTGGGCTGGGTGACCACCACCGTATCGCTAGCCCAACAATTTGAAGCATCGATGACTTCAACCACATATGTTCCTGCAGTAACGTCCGTTAAGGTATCCGTATTAAGCGATGCATTGCCATTCCAAATCACGGTATATGGCGGGGTTCCGTTTTCCGCCAAAGCGTATAGAACGACCGATGAATCACCTGCGCAAATAACACCTTGAAGAACATCAATATCTACAGATAGAGAAGTGGTGTTACAGGTAGGGGAAAACACACCACTCAGTATCAGCGAAAATGGTTGCGCATTGCCGGGAAACACATTGGTCTGCAAACTGCCTTTATGAGAAACGGTGACTTCATAAATACCCTCGGGTAAAATGCCGGCGTCTATAACTTCTACGTTGTCGCGGATATTATCGCCCTTACTGGCAGCGGCAGAAGGATTGGCTGGATTTAATATCCAAGGCCATTCATTGACCGTGGTGTCATTTTGCATGCTGATGCGAACGTCCAGATCATTGATCAACTTAATGTTGGTTGGATTCAATGATGCTTGATTGGCAGGCGCACTTGGATCAGTCCAACACAAGGTGGCTTTAACCGGTGTTACGCCATCGGCATAAAAGGTGTAGGTGTATGTTTGGGATTGTGCCAATTGCTCTTCAAGAATAAGCGACCCTACGGAGTCGGCGATGAGCGTTGCTGCTTTCTCTGCATTGAGCAGTCCCCAACCAAACATATAATCGGGACCAGGATGGGGTCCAGCCTCATCGGCGGTATGAATGGCCAAGCCGCGCAAACTGGCTGAACGCATGTATTGATTGTTGATGTTGTTGTACAATGACTGCAACAGCAATAGGGATCCAGCCACATTGGGGCCAGACATAGAGGTGCCCGAAATGGTGGCATATTGTGCGTTATTACCAGCATAAGACGAGAAAAGACCTACGCCATTACCCACGATATCAGGTTTGATACGGCCATCATCGGTAGGTCCCCACGAACTAAATGAGCTCATCACCACGTCAGAAGGTTGTGTATAGCCGTTAGGTACATCAAACACGGCCCCTACACTTAATATGTTTTTAGCCGTACCGTAAGTGGGAATACAGTCATAACCGTCTGCTCCCCCCGATAATTCACGCGGTGTGGTTGACGTTTGCCAACCGTTATTCAACATAAAATGTGAACCTGATGTAATGCCTTGTCCACGGTTATTTCCGGCAGACTTAACTATTAAATAGTGGGGTGCATTGACAGAGATGTTGTCCCACGTACTGGCCTTTGCATTGTAGAATCCAAATTTCCAATCTTCTGTTTGACTGATGGAAGGGGTTCCAAACCAGTGCCATCCACTAGTGCCCGAAAAAGACCCGAAGGCCCAACCGGCTATTTGTCCGTAGGAGTGGTTAGACACCAACGCCCCATTCGCCGCTTCTGTAGCCATTTCGCTGTTGTCGTTGTTCCAATCAAACGCCCTTAAATTCGCGGCATAGGCCATGCCAATGGCCGAGGTATCAAACCCACCGGCCACAAGTGTTCCCGCCACGTGCGTGGCATGATTACTCAAAGAAGAAGGATTGTCGCCTTGTACCACCCGACCTCCAAACTCTTGGTGTGAGACCCGTACAGCACCTCCATCCCACTCGCGCATGGTCATACCCGAACCATCTAAGTTTAGTCCACTTCTCCCTCCGGGCCAAAGGTGGTTGGTTGATGTACTAATGGCGGCATCTCTATTGTTGGTTTGGTAATATACCGGCGCATTCTCTTCAACACGCATCAATTCGTATTCGGTGCTGTCTTCCGCAACGAATGACAATGGCCACCCATACTGAGCAGCCAATCTCAATGCCTCTTCCTTATCTTTGGTGTACCGTTCGTGTTCGGTTTGAGCAATGGACTGAAGCGCTTCCGTGTTTACCCATACTTGTTGTGAAAAAACATCATTGCAGAATAGTAGTAAAGCAATGAAAAGCATGTAAGCCTTTCGCATATGATTAAATTTTTGCAAATATA
>JAIUMB010000177.1 GCA_022565745.1 Cryomorphaceae bacterium
CTTTAGAGAAATAGTTCAAAATAATTCAACGCAAGTTTTCTTTCTTTATCAAAACGGAATCATCTTAGGAGGTAATGTGTACACAGGTGATGACTGGGAGAAAAAACTGCAGGAGAGCATTGCTTCTAATCTTTATAATGAAGTATCTAAAAGTTATAAAAGTCGTTGGGGCTTATATAGCATTAAAGATAGTACAATTATTTTCGAAAAATGGTATCCGGCTTCTCCCGGCCCTAGAGTTACAATTGCAAGTGAAGGCACAATCCTCAACGATACCACCTTTCACATTCAGCGGTCATTCCGTTTTGAAAACGGTAAGCGTGTAAACATTCGCGAGCGTGATGAGGTTTTCCACTTCCGCCAATTTAGTCCTAAACCCGACAGCATAAATCCGTTTATCCCTTGATCGCCATATCATTTCAATAACACTCAAATTGTATTGCCATGAACAAAATCTATTACCCCCTTCATCATTGTCGCATTGCTCTTTTGCAGTAAAGGAGTTGCGCAGCGGTATGCATTCAGTTACGACAACACGAGCAACCGCACCGAACGGCAGTTTCTCGTGCTTCGCACCGTTTCAACACAAGATAACACTGAAAGTTTTGCCTGTAGTTGGTTTAGACCAGCTTCCTTGTTTTTCCGAATTGCAATTGCATTCTAAGCCTATGTATGGTGACGTAATTGATAGATTCTAAAATGAGTAATCCACTCTCAAATACGCCATTCGTCCAAAAATCGGCCCCCAAACCATCGTGGCATCGAAGTGATCTTGATAAGGGTTGCTGAAGTTTTGGATGGGATCGACTTGTCGGAAGTTGAGAAGGTTTTCCACGCCTACAAACACGGTTAATTTGTTGCTCAGGTCTTTGCGTACCTGGCCGTTTAACAAGAAGAAGTTTGGAGAGCGGTCGTCGAGCTGAAAAGCTTCAGGACTCATATGAGTGTCGGGTAAACGCTGAGAGCCAAACCAGTTGATGGTTAGGTCAAACCCCCACTTGTCGCGGGTTTCGTACTCCAGGTTGAGAAACAGGCGATGCGGCGGTATGAGGGTATTTTCTCGTAAACCTGTTTCAGCAAATGGTTGTTGTACATCCAAATACTTATAGGCAAAGCGCAGGTCAAGCCGTCGCCATACTTCGTAGTCGATTTGGAACATGGCGCCGCGTGAAAAACCGCCTTCGCCGTAATATAGTCTTAGCATTTGACTGTGGTCGTAATCGGTGACCAATTGGTTTTCAAAATGGGTGTAAAAACCGTCGACCACAATGCTGCCCTTGCGGTAAAACAAGCGAAATTCCTTTTGTAAGCTCAGTCCAAAGTTCCAAGCGATTTCTTGTTGCAGCTGTATTTGATTTATAGAAAATTCTTGGTCCATCAACTGAGTTGCATCCGTAGGGGCGCCCCAAGCAATGGTACGCGAAGACCCAAAGGCGGTGATGTTTTCTACCAGTGGTAAAGGACTGCGACGGGCAGAACCGGCGTGGGCACGGAAAATCCAACTTTCCTCGGGGGCATAGCGCAGGTGTAGACGTGGCGTCATAAAGGCTACGTCAAAGAAATCGCTGTAGTCGGCACGCATGCCCATTACAGCGTTGAACTTTTCGCTTGGCTTGTACTGAACCTCCCCAAAACCACCGGCAACATTTTCATTGCGTTCAATGACGGTGGTGGGCTGAAAAGGGCCTCGCACGTCTATAGGAACGTCAAAGGCTTCTAGTCGGGTTTCGAGTCGCTCGGCTTGAATGCTCAGTCCGGTATTAAAAATCCACTGGTCATTTTCTGAGTTTCCATTTTGATACAGCAAACTTCCGTACAACCCATCGTGTTTCGCATCGAGTATGCGGTTGCCAAAAAATGCGTTTTGTTCGTGGGTATAGGCATTGGCAATGAATGCAATACTAGCGTCGCGTTTTCCATCTAACAGGTAGGCTGTTTTGGAATAAGCGCTGATGCGTTGGTTGTCGATTTGCATGCCCCAAAGGCTGAGGTTATTTTCCTCCGTGCGATCTTTGGAAAAATCGTAATCCATTTGTCCGGATTGATTGCGATTGAAAATGTAGTGGGCGCCAAATTCAATATGCCAATTGCCTTTGTCGTACATCCATCGACTCATACCGTTGATTTGTAAACTCATGGGCATGTCCATAAAGCCGTTGCCATTCACGTCCCAGCGGAGCGGCACCGAGCTGTAGTGGAGGAGGTGAGCGGATTTGAAATGGTCGTTGAAGTGTTTTACATTGACTAGGTTTAACTCATTGCGTCCCCCTTGGTTGATATAGGCGTTGAGGTGGGTAACCTCGTCGTCGTTCGCACTGGTTAGGTCGATGTCGATTAGACCGGTGGTGCTTTCAAAGCCATTAATGACTGAGCCAATGCCCTTACTCAGGTGGATGCTTTCCACCCAAGGGCCCGGCAAAAAGGTCATGGATGTATTCACTGCCAAGCCACGCCCGAAGGGGATATTCTCAATTTGTACGGGTGCATACTTGCCGCTCAGACCGAGCATTTCGATGCGTTTGGCGCCGGTAATGGCATCAGAAAAGGAGACGTCTACGGCCGGATTGGTTTCGAAGCTTTCGGCAACATTGCAACATGCGGCTTTGCGAAGTTCTTTCTTGTTGATTTCGTATTCCAGTCCTACCGACTTCGCTGAAAGCTCCGTAGCGCGAATCACTTCCCGTACCTCTACAGCGTCCAATAAGTTGCCTTCCTCCATCTCAATGGGCGGGATTTTGTTGGGTTTGCCTTCAATGGGTTGGCGAACCCGCTTGAAGCCTACAAAGCTCACCACTAAGATGTTACTTTCTTTGACGTATGGAATTTCAAAAGTACCGTCTTCTAAAGTCGTGGTACCTTCTTCTGTACCTTCCCACCACACATTTGCACCCATCAATGCTTCTTCTTTGCCGTTTTCTTGAAATACGACCTTGCCGATTAAGGTTCCTTGTGCATGAACCTTTCCACCGACGATGGCTGCCATCATCAGTGGAAAAAGAATTAGAAAACGCATGTTTATTCGTGACTTCTGATGTGACGAGGTGCGTCAGCTGGTAAGGTGTCGGCAGGGTTTTGCATCATATGCGGACTGACTGTAGCGCGATAGCGACAGCAGTGGTGGATGCCTTCGTAGATACTATCCGGAGCCAGCGATCGCTCGGTGTCGTGGCCGACATTGTTGATGCGTTTGTGGATGTCGTCAATGCTTATTTTCTTGGGCTTATAAACCACAAACAGCTGTTTCTTCTCGACGTCCCACTCAGAAAAAATGATGCCTTTGGTGTCGAGTGCACCTTCGATGCGTTTTTTACACATCTCACATTCGCCATCGACGATAAAGGTGGTTTCAATCTTGCGCTGTCCAAAAACAGTTACCGATAACGCAATCAATACTAAGGAAAAAAGTGACTTAAAATTCATGATGTTGATTTTTTAATTTTTAAAAAAAGGTTGTTTTAAAGCTGAAAAAATCAACGCATCATAGCCGGAAGTTTTGATGTCGGAGAAAGAGCCGTTCAACAATGAAGACTTCAACGTCGTCCGCAATTTCGATATCAGATTGATAGGTAATGTAAGGGTTGTAAGTGCTGTTTTGTGGCGCAATAGTGTGCAGTGCAGGTGCTTCTTCGTCTTTTACCGGTGTGGTTTGCAGAAAGAGAAAATCGTCGTCGCAGCAGTGCTTATTAATTTCTGATTCATAACTTTCTTGATGACAACAGCCATCTGATTCAACATGTTGTGTCATGGAGCAACTCCCGCCGCTACAAGGGTCTACGGGCACAATTAGCGAAGCTGCCACCAAATTGCCTTTACAGAAGTGTGCATATGTAGCGAAACCTCCCGTGCTAACAATAAGCAGGGCGCTCAGAAACAATCGTATAGAAATAATCCACATCTTCATAATGACAAAGGTAAGCGTATTTTTTGAACGTAGTTGTTTAAAATTTTGGATGAATTGTTTTTAGCTAAAAATAACCCTCACGTTTTCACGTTAAATGGTTGCCATTTTAAATGTGTGCTTATGAGATTCAAATACATAATGCTGTCCTTAGTCCTCATAGCTTCTGTGGGAGCCAAAGCGCAGGAGGTAGATGCTTCAGAAAAACCCAAGCGTCTTCACTTTGGGGTTAATTTCGGTACAGGACACGCCACTCCCTATAGTTTTATGGGAGAAAGAATATCCGATAACGGTTATGCCACCATCACGGCACTAGAGGCCGTACATTTTGACGTAGGCTATGTCATCAACAAGCGTTATTCGATTATTAGCGGTTTTGGTGGACAAAACCTGAGTTTGCGATATGTATATGACGACGAGGCATATCGCTATAACGGAGGTAGGGTTTTGATTCCCCTCGGCTTTCGCATGCATCTCGGGCCGAGTGAGTCGCCCGCTAAGATCATCATGGGTTTAGGTGGCTATTACACATTTGACGCTGAAAATGCCCTGCTGAC
>JAIUMB010000178.1 GCA_022565745.1 Cryomorphaceae bacterium
AACCTCCTGATCCGTAGTCAGGTGCTCTATCCAGTTAAGCTACGGAGCCGCTTTGCTGTTTTGCGGGTGCAAAGATACACAGGGATTCATCTCTTGCAAACAATAATTATTATTTTTTAAAAAAATTACGCCGACTACAAAAAACCAATTGCAAATTACAATTAGTAATCTGGTAATCAATAATATCAATTCGTCATCGACAATTTATCAATTCTTTTGTGCTTTAATGATCGCTTTATCCATACTTTTATAATTCTGTAAACCATAAAAATGAACGCAACATTATCACATTTTCTATGACTATTGTAATGACTGGTGGAACATCTGGATTGGGACGGGCCGCTTTAAACCACTTTCTAAATCAAGGCTACCGTGTGACTGTTCTCGCGAGAGATCCCAAAAAAATTAGCGTTAACAACAACAACCTCACCCTTATTGAAGCCGATCTCAACAATATAAAAAGCATTAAGAACGCCATTGAGATCATTAAAAACACCCATAACCACATTGATGCACTCCTCAACAACGCCGGGGTATGGGCCTTTACATTCAACGAATCGGATGACGGTATTGAAGAAACGTTTCAAGTCAATGTTTTGGCACCCATCCTTTTGACGCGTGAACTCCTCCCCCTGTTAAAAAAAGCGCCCTCGCCGAAAGTCATCACCACCTCCTCCGGACTACACCAAGGAAAAATCTACTTTGACGACCTTGAGTTTAGAACATCGTTTAGCGGTTTTAAAGCATACCGCCAATCAAAACTCTGCGAAATCGTGTGGACCCGATACATGTCGAAAAAGGAACCAGCAGTGTTTTGGGCAACCCAGCACCCTGGCGTGGTCGATACTGAACTGGCGCGAACCGGAGGCTTTCTCTTCAAGCTCTTCTTTCGCTTATTCGGCAAATCACCGGAAAAAGGGGCCAAAACCCTCATTTATCTGACCGAAGAAAACCGTAAAAACCTGCAGTCTGGAGAGTTTTACAAAAACGAAAAGAAAGCCAAAACAGATACACTAGCCAGTTACGATTTACGCGCGGCACCAAAGCTCATAGATGTCGTAAACAAATGGATTGAAGAAAAGTCTTAAACAATGCCCGTCAACAAGATACCCGCAACAAAAAACGTTCTTCTATTTATTCCAAAAGGTGCAGAAGAACCGGAAATAAGCGCCTTTACTGATGTAATGGGCTGGTGTCGTAAATGTGGCAATGTAGAAACAGTAAAGCGTCATATGTGGATATCGTAGACTCAAAAATGATATCACATCACTTACGTCAATTGCGCATTCCTTTTACACGACAAACAGTGCCTGTCATACAAAATGCACAAACAGCAATATCAAATATTTACATAAATAACCATTTTTTATTGAAAAATAATTATATTAATTTTTGAACAACAGGGTGATTATAAAAAAAAATAATTACTTTTGCATCCATTCACTCAACTTAAAAAAAACTTACTAATCATGAAAACACTTTACATGTATGCCATGTCTCTTTCACTGACATGTCTGGGATTATTCGCCCAATCAACGCCAGGAACATCCGTATACTTATCCAACACCAATCCTTGTAAAGGAGATGTTGTCACAGCAAAAGCCTACGGTCTTTCAACAACAATCAGCGCTCCAGATGGCACCAACCAGCAAAACGGGTTTATGTTTGACATTG
Source organism: Cryomorphaceae bacterium (assembly GCA_022565745.1). GTDB lineage: Bacteria > Bacteroidota > Bacteroidia > Flavobacteriales > Schleiferiaceae > CSBr16-58. The sequence continues at coordinate 1,675 of JAIUMB010000178.1, forward strand.
AAGCAGCTGAAGACATCGACATTCGAAACTTTAGCGTTTACTTCAACACTGTTGTTGATAGTGTCTATATTTATTACAAACCCGGTTCTCACGTAGGGTTTGAATCGTCAGCAGCTGCATGGACTCTACTAGACATCGTACCAGGGAGCACCAACATAGGAACGCTACATGACCTTGAAGCCAATTTTAATGTGTTTTTAAGCCAAGGTCAAACCGCTTCTTTTTACATCACAACCAATGTTTCTACTCAGTTTATACACTATGACAACGGCACATCAGTTGGTAACACCGTTGTCTCAAATACCGACTTAACCATTAAAACCGGTGTTGGTAAAGCTTACCCGTTTAGCACCACCTTTCAAAACAGAAACTTTCGCGGAGTTGTCCACTATGGTAATCTAGCATCGTCTCCCAATTGGAATGTATCCGGAACCGCTCAAGGCGACAGCATCACATTTACTGCCGAGGAATCTAAAGTCATTACTGGAGAATTCACGGAAAACAGTCTCAACACACTTTCTTAAAGGTTTTTAGAAGTGAAAGACATCGAAGTCGCGATAGAGACATCTGCCGATAGTATTGCCTCTGGTGACAACAGCACACTAACCGCTAATCTCATTGAAAAACAAGCACTGTTAACTACGTTTATTGGCGGCAATAGTCAAAGTGGAGCGATGTTTGACATATACGCCGATGAATCTAAAGTTATTACCGGATTCAGCGTTAATCCCGTACAAACAAATGCCTCAGATATCGAAATTTATTATAAAACCGGGACTCATGTTGGATTTGAAAATACACCAACGGCATGGACCAGCGCTGGAAGCTATCAAAACATTAATGTGCATTTTGCCAACAGAATTGTTCTAGATACTGCTATCCCTATTCTTGCTGGTCAACGGTTATCATTTTACATTACCCGTACAACGGCTGGAAGTATCAGCTACACCAATGGAACTGCTGTCGGCGACGTCATGGCATCTGCCAATGGCCTTATTGTATATCAAGGGGTTGGCATATCGTATCCCTTTAACCAAATTTACTCTCCACGAAACATCAATTGTGTCGTACACTTTGAGGATCACAATCCAACAGGTGTAGATTTTGACTGGAGTTCTGGCCAACAAACCAATTCTATAGTTGTCTCCCCATTAAGTACCACTACTTATACCGCAACGGCTGAAAAAGACAGCTGCACCTTTGCCTCTGATGTGACCATTTACATCACAGACCTTAGCAAAGATAAATTTAGTCATTCTTACCTTAAGATATACCCAAACCCAGCGAAAGATGTTGTCGTTATCCAACCCAAAAAATCTTTTGGGTCGTCGACCACCATTACTTTGCGTGACAATGCCGGTAAAGTTGTATACACTTCGGTAGAACCCTTAAACAACAACGACATCACCATACCTGTAGACCAATATGCTCGAGGAATTTACATTCTCGAAATTGTTGGAGATAACATGAGAGAAACCAAACGCATGCAACTGTTTTAGAACGAAATAAACACGATGTTATCCCCATCATGACTTAATCATGGTGGGGATTTTTTTTTACCACCGACGTGCATAAACAAAGACTTACACCTGATCCATACCAGGAAATAAGAAAAAACAACCAGCCCTAACAGTAAAGATTAAAATGCCTACAAATACATAAACAATTAATTTTCAGTGTGTGTTATATTTAATAAACCATCAAGATGAACATCATCCAACTGACCGCCCTAACATTCTTATTTATGTCTATTATCAAAGAACCTCACTACGTTTTTAATTTTTCAACCGATACAGCCCTAAAACAATGGATCATCGTCAATGACGGCGTAATGGGTGGGCTATCGCAAAGCCAACTGCAATGGCACGATGAGGGTTACGCTCTGTTTTCCGGTAAAGTAAGCACTGAAAACAACGGCGGATTTGCCTCTACCCGTTGTCGTCCACAAAACCTTGGCCTCAGCAATACCATCAATGGCATCCGCATTCATGTAAAAGGCGATGGCAATGTTTACCAATTTCGCATCCATACCGATCAATTGTTTGACGGCGCAGCCTACAAATACCTCTTTGAAACCAATGGCGAATGGCAAACCATCGAAATACCATTTGATGAATGCAAAGCGACGTATCGCGGTCGCATCATTCCTAATGCACCAAGTATAAAGCCCAATGAAGTACAGCAAGTGGGCTTTTTAATCGCCGAAAAACAAGTGGGACCATTTGCGCTTAAGATAAAATCCATAGAAGCAATTTGAATGTCTATATTTTGAAAGATTGCTAATTTATTATATATTTGCTAAATAAATATATACAGTCGTTTTATGACCACCAAATTATGCCCGAAATGTCAAAGCATTGAGGCCGTTAAGGCTGGAATCGTGCAAAACCGACAGCGCTACAAATGCAAGACCTGCGGCTATCACTACAGTGTAGACAAGGTTGGCAAGCGCATTCCCGACTACTACCAAATAAAAGCACTACAACTATACATCGAAGGACTTACCTATCGAGAAATTGAACGTATTTTGGGTATTAGTCACGTCACCGTGATGAATTGGGTACGCAGTGCCAAACTTAAAAGACCAGTGCAGAGTCAGTACCACCCTACCTACAAAATACTTAGCCACAGTGAATTGATCAGCTTCATCAGCCAACCGTCCTTTATTAAAGACGCTGGTATGATCATCACCGAAGTGGGTGATAAGTTTATGGTTATCCGCTGGGA
>JAIUMB010000179.1 GCA_022565745.1 Cryomorphaceae bacterium
GCCTACGGAACCGATGGTGATTACTTCAGCAAGCCCAGTGCCGACGATTTGGTCGACATGGTTTTAGACATGGTGAAAGAATAAACATTGAGTAAAGAACGTCTGCATCTCAACTTGGTGGCTGGTGTATTAGAGGCACTAGAAACCATATTCGGCAAATCCATATACGCCGATAAAGTCATTGAGCGCTTACTTAAGGCCAATAAGAAATGGGGAGCCCGCGACCGTGGATTTGTGGCCGAAACCACCTACGACATGGTACGATGGTGGCGCTTGTTGTGGGCTATTTACGACCGTGAACCTACGCTCAAACGCAAAGAGCTTTGGAATTTATTCGGCATATACCGCCTTTGGCAAGGAAAAGACTTGCCCGATTGGGATAAATTTGACCGCATTCGCGATTTTGACGTCCATGAACGATTAAATGCCCTACCCGACGACGTTGGTTTAAGAGAATCCTATGCCGAATGGTTTCACGACTACGCCAATGCGCAACTCGGCACGCAGTGGCCGAACATCGCAAAGGCTATGAATACCCCAGCCGATGTTTATTTGCGCGTCAATACACTCAACTGCACGCGAGAACAAGCAAAAAAACGTTTACTTGACGAAGGCGTAACCACCCACCTGTTTCCCGATAACGAAGTGGGATTGCGTTTGAATGAACGGCTCAACACCTTTCGCTTGGCCAGTTTCCACGACGGATGGTACGAAGTGCAAGATGCCGGTTCACAACTCATTGGATCATTCGTAGAAGCAGAACCAGGAATGCGCGTGATTGACGCTTGTGCCGGTGCCGGAGGAAAAACCCTTCACTTGGCGGCAGAGATGCAGAACAAGGGACAAATCATTGCTATGGACGTCGAGGGATGGAAACTCAGTGAGTTGAAAAAACGCGCACGCAGGAATAAAGTCTCTAACATCGAAACCCGCGTGATCGAAAACGCGAAGGTCATTAAGCGTCTGCACGACTCTGCCGATCGGTTGTTACTGGACGCCCCCTGTAGTGGTTCCGGCGTTATTCGCAGAAATCCCGACAGCAAATGGAAGATGCAGCCCGATCAATTGGCGCGTGTACAAATTACACAGGCAGAAATACTGCGCAATTACAGCAAAATGGTCAAATCTGGGGGCAAAATGATTTACGCCACATGCAGCATTTTCCCCGCCGAAAATGAAGATCAAGTTGCCCGCTTCCTCAATTCTGAAGCTGGCGAAGGCTTTACCTTAGAAGCCGAACGCACCATCCACCCCGGGGATTTTAATACCGATGGGTTTTACATGGCGCGGTTGGTTAAAGTTTAAAGCAAAAACAAAAAACCCATTCGTATCTAAACTAATTGGTTACAATGACCTTTTGTCGCTGAATTACACCATCAACCGTTTCTACCACCACCACAAACGCACCACTGCCATAGCGACCGTAATCCCAAACGTAATCATTGGCGTAATTGACCTGCTCGCTAACAACATCCACACCCCGCATATCGTATTGTCTTACGTGTTTGATGGAGGATTTTGAGGTGATACGGAGCGCATTATTTTCCATAAACTGAATGTTGAAGTGTATTGAGTTATCATATTCATTATCAACGGACAGATCACATATCAACTGTGATAAATGCGCCATCATTGCATCGTTATAATTCCACGGTACAGATACATTGGTGTCTGGGTTTTCGCCCATCCTTACAACCACCATATCCGCCGAAGGAATCACATTGATGATCTGACCGTTTTTACCTAAGGCAGAATACATGTCATTAGGAGATGCCGGAGACATGTTGCCTTGAAACTGAAACCTGAGGTAGGGTGCCATAAACGTTGATGTGTTGTTGAGCCACCACAAAAACCCGTAAGCTTCATTTTCTGCTTGTGAGGCAGTAATCATTTGGTTGAAATACTGCTGGTCACTCATAATGGTGTTGCTGTTCCAACTTCCATTGCTCAACATGAGCAAACCAAAGCGCGCCATGGATCGAGCATTGCTGAAAAACACGTTTAAATCATCTGGGAGCCAAGCATATATACCTGTCATTCCCGTGGTTTGGGTCAATTGTTGGAAGACGTATTGATTGATTCCCAAACCGGTAGCATCTTCCAAAACATCACGCAGTAACGTGTATGGTGCATTGTGGTACGACCATCGCGTACCGGGAGTCGCCATACACTGTAAGCAAACGTTGCTGATACAATTCAAATTGGGCACCCCATCATCAAAACCGGTGGTCATGGCCAATTGGTGCTCAATTGTAATGGCGGATTCCTCAGCTGGGGTACAAGCTGTCCATTGATTGCCTAAATACTGACTAACGGGGTCAGATATGTCCAAATGCCCTTGTTGCTGTGCCAGTCCAACTAAAAAGGCCGTAAGGGATTTTCCCGCCGAAGCCCAATACCAAACACTGTCGGCCTTAAACCCGTGAAAGTATTGCTCAATCACCCGTTTTCCTTGATGAAGTACAATAAAAGCTCTGGTATTGGTCGTATCTAAAAACGTGTAGAGGTCTGTTAGGTCATCATCGCACCACCCGGCATCAATTGGCGTGATGGTATCCCACTGTCCGCCCAATATTGGCGGATAGTATAAATTGGTTTGAGCCTGTGATGAAAACAGTACACCCCAGAAGAGCACAGCAATTGTGCATCGCTTAAAAGTATTTGTCCAATTCATTTTTTAATGGGTTTATGCATTTCTTATTTCATTAAAACAACTGCTATCAACAATATTTTCAGGTCAATGTGATATTTCCCTACTAATAACACAACGAAACGCCCCACTCCGTTGACCCTCTATTCTCCCTGCAACGCCAATTCTTTTTCAATGTCTTTACCTTCCACGAACCATCTTCATTTTTCTTGGCCCGCATTTGAATTTTTATGCCAAAGAGCGAATCGTCTTTAAGGTTATCATGAATCAATGTAATGGCATACAAATCACTGCCTACCTCCTTGGCCTCTACTTGAATATTGGCTTCGCCCTCTGATTCCGACCAATTGTAATAACGCAAAATCAACGTCTCGGGCGTTGATATGTCTTTTTTACCGGATATTTGGTTGTTAAACGTGGTGAAATCAAGAACCTCGAAGGATTCAACGTTTTGTTTGCAACCGAATACAACGAAAGAAAGTGCAACAATCAACAGTTTTAGCAACTGGTGTTTCATTGGTTCAAAATGGTTTTTATTTAAAACAAACATGTTTATCTAGTATTTTCTATTTTCAAGAAAACGTTATAGTTCATAGTCTTTTCTTGCAAAGACCATCTAAAGCTTGACCATAAATTCAAAGTGGCTAGGCTAGAAAGTTCGAGAGCAAGGCTCGCGAAGGTTGAACCACCCGAACCAAAAGTCTTAAACAAAACATTGAGGTAAACAGAGGGTGCTCTTTCTGACAAATATAAAACAATTATGAACAGAAAAAAAACAGTGAGTTTACTAAGGTAAATGACCTTTTTTTCAGATGAGCATAACGCAGCTATCGGACTTTATAGACAGCCACTACCTACGGTGTTTTTTTGGCATTTACCACTCCAATAATCACAAACGACGTTACAAACATAATCAAACTGTAAACCGCCGCCGGAATGGCAAAATCGTTGTTTTTCAATAGCCCAAGTGCCAAAGCAATGGCCAGTGTACCGTTTTGTATCCCGCTTTCTATCGAAATGGAAATGGACTGCTTCTTACCGAGAAAGAAAATCTTTGCTGTAAAATACCCCAATGCCAAGGTGCTTACATTTAATGAGAATGTGCCAATACCAACTTCACTGAAGTACGGTATGATGTTGTGCTTTTCCTTGATGGTTAAGCCTACGATTAAAACCAACAACACCAAGGCCGATGCAACTTTTACCGGCCCTTGTAACCGATCTGCCAGATTTGGCTTGAATCGCTTGATCAACATCCCAAAACTTATGGGGATGATGGTGATGATGAAAAGGTCTTTAAAAATATCGAAGCGGTTTAAGAATATGGTGGTATCGTCCTCGCCCATAAAGTGATTTAAACTCCATTCAAGAAATAGCGGTATGGTAAACAGTGTAAGCACGCTACTAAACGCCGTCAGCGTTACCGAGAGTGCCGTGTCGCCTTTGCACAGGTGACTGATAAGATTGGATGTTGGTCCACCCGGACAAGCGGCAATAATAATCATGCCCACGGCCAAGGTATTTCTGATGTTGAGTGCGTAAATCAACAGTATGGCAATTAAGGGCAGTAATACCATTTGGTTGGTCAAACCTATGATCACGGCTTTGGGGAATTTGACCACACGCCGGAAATCGCCAATGGTGAGGGATAGTCCCATACCCATCATGACGATCATGAGGGCAATGCCTAGATATATTTTAGCCGAGTCATCCATA
>JAIUMB010000180.1 GCA_022565745.1 Cryomorphaceae bacterium
CGCGCCGACAACGTCACCTTCAGCGAATGGGCGGTGGTGAGCACCTTGCAGTATCCTTACAAACTCCTACACAGTTTCAGTTTGGCCGCCATGTATTTCCCGGTAGAACAAGTTCTGTTTTTATCACCCAATTACACCCGGTCGCTTCATCGCAATTTAGACCTCAGCCTATTGAGTCAGTTATTCATAGGCCCATCCGACGCCCCACTGGCTTCGGCGGGGTATAATTTGATTGCGATGATACAGTGGAATTTTTAAATGGGTAATCATTGTGATTGCCCGTTTATTTGACCAAATTATTCCAACAATCCCAGCTCCTAAATTAATTTCCTCGTAATGAAAAAAATATGTACATTTGCACCCCTTTTGACGGCACCCGGTTTAGTCATCATGGATTTTGATTAACAAACGTTTAATGCTCTCAGAGATGGAATGTCACATTCAACCGGGCATCAACTGAGATACAAATTAATCTTCAATGTCTGAAGAAAACAAAAAAGAGGTAGACGTAGACAACACTACAGCTACCGAGCAACAAGTAGAGGAGACCAAGTCTACGGCAGAAGAATCAACCAAAGAAGTTGAAAACACTGAAGAGGCAGCTCCATCTAAAGAAAAAGCCGCTCCCAAAAAGAAAACCATCAAAGCCAAAAAAGAAGAGGCCGTTGATGTAGAGGAGGCGGAAAAAGAAGAAGCCCGTAAAAAACAAAACGAAGACGAAGCGCCTACTGCTGAAGAAGAAGCGCCTGCTGAGTTTGACTGGGACGAATTTGAATCGGGCATCACCTCAATTTCTAAGCAGCAACGCGAAGAATTGACAAAAATGTACGAAGAAACCATTAGCCCTTCTTTAGAAGGTGAAGTGGTAACTGGTAAAGTCACCCAAATCTCTGACCGCGAAGCCATCATTGACATAGGCTCTAAGTCTGAAGGCGTCATTTCACTCAACGAATTCCGTTACAACCCTGATCTAAAAGAAGGAGACGATGTTGAGGTTTTGGTTGACCTACAAGAAGACAAAAACGGACAACTCGTTCTTTCGCACCGCAAAGCACGCGCCATCAAAGCGTGGGATCGCGTTAACGAAGCTCACGAAACAGAGCAAGTGGTTACTGGTTACGTTAAATGCCGTACCAAAGGCGGTATGATTGTCGACGTATTCGGAATTGAAGCCTTCCTTCCAGGTTCACAAATTGACGTTCGTCCTATTAAAGACTACGACATTTACGTGGACAAAACCATGGAATTCAAAATTGTTAAAATTAACCACGAATTCAAAAACGTGGTTGTCTCTCATAAAGCGCTTATCGAAGCCGACCTCGAAGAACAAAAACGCGAGATCATTTCCAAGTTGGAAAAAGGTCAAGTTATCGAAGGGGTGGTCAAAAACATCACGTCTTACGGTGTGTTTATTGACCTTGGCGGTATCGATGGACTTATCCACATCACCGATCTCAGCTGGAGCCGTATCAACCACCCAAGTGAAGTGGTGGAGATCGACCAGAAAATCAATGTGGTTATCCTCGATTTCGACGAAGACAAAACACGTATCCAACTTGGTCTCAAGCAGCTTGAAGCACATCCTTGGGATGCCCTTGATGCCGACTTGAAAGAAGGTGACAAAGTGAAAGGCAAAGTAGTCGTTATTGCCGACTACGGTGCATTTGTTGAAGTCATTCCTGGTGTTGAAGGCCTTATCCACGTAAGTGAAATGAGCTGGTCTACCCACTTGCGCAGTGCACAAGACTTCGTAAAAGTAGGTGACGAAGTAGAAGCCGTTGTGCTTACACTTGACCGTGAAGACCGCAAAATGTCTCTCGGTATCAAGCAACTTTCTACCGACCCATGGACCGATATCACGACCAAGTACCCAACGAATTCTAAGCATACTGGTAAAGTTCGTAACTTCACCAACTTTGGTGTGTTCGTAGAACTTGAAGAAGGCATCGACGGATTGATTCACATCTCTGACCTTAGCTGGACGAAGAAAGTGAAGCATCCAAGCGACTTTACCCATATTGGTGCTGAACTTGAAGTTGTTGTGCTCGACATCGACGAAGAAAACCGTCGTCTTAGCCTCGGCCACAAACAAGTAGAAGAAAATCCTTGGGAAACTTACGAAACCCTAATGGAAGAGGGAAGCACCCTTTCCGGTAAGGTGATGGAAGTTAACGATAAAGGCGCCAATATACTCATCGAAAACATCGGTGTTGAAGCCTTCTGTCCTGCCCGTCACATGGTTAAGGAAGATGGCAGCAAAATCGAAAAAGATGAAGTCATCGATGTCGTTGTGATTGAATTCAAGCGCGATGCTCGTCGCGTATTGGTATCTCATACCAATATTCACAAACAAATCGAAACGGCTAATAAAGAGAAAGAAGCCAAAACAACCGGTAAAGCGGTTAAGCGTGTACAAGGTAAAGTTGAGAAAACCACCCTTGGTGACCTCGATGCCTTATCACAATTAAAGGCTGACCTTGAAGGCGATGAAGAGGACAACAAATAATGTCTTGATTCAGTCTTTAAGTTAATGACTAAAAGCCGAGAGTTTTAAAACTCTCGGCTTTTTTATTATCGCTTAACCGCCTGTTTGGCTATGTCCATTTGTGCGCGTATAATGGACAAAGAAATGACCGCGAGCTCCAATGCATCCAGTGTAAAAAGGTTCAGCAGCCCTCCTCTGAGTTTTACTTGCGTCAAATCCTCGCGCTCTTTACCAGCGTCGAGCATTTTTTTCCACATTTCCAATACATCGAGTAAATCGGTAAACACCTTCTGCTCCTTGATGCGCACCTTTTCAACGTTTTTGCGACGGCTTACTGGAAGAAAGCTGTCGGGCAATGAAGAGTCATTAGCCCTTTGCTGCTCTCGCTTAAGCGTGTACTTGGCAAAAAAACGCAATCGGTGAGCCTTTGTCAAATTGGGTGTTTTTGTCTTCCTCTCTGTATTTTGCAACAGGCGCATAAAATCATAGTTTCGCAAGTTGGCGTATTCCAGTTCCTCCACGGCGCTCCAGCCACCTGTTAATGGTTGATGCATTTGGTCGGCCTCCGCAAAGTAAAAATTTGACTGAAGATCAGCGATGATGGCACTTATTTCTTTATTTAGATGATCGATTCGTTGGGCGTATGTCATGAGATTCTTTAAAAATTGATGTCTTGATAATATATCATTCGCAATCACTAATTTGTTCAACCATTGAACAAATCGTGTTTGTGCAAAGATAAACTCAAGCGCCTCCAAACTTGTGTGCTGAAGGTCTGCTTTGTAATTTCGTGCACACATTTGCAAACGCACATAGGTGCGTGAATGAAAACAACAACAATATGACGATATATCCCGTACACGCCGGCCACTTTAAATTGGACGGAGGGGCCATGTTTGGTGTGGTTCCCAAAAAACTCTGGAAAAACGCCAATCAACCCGATGAACAAAACATGTGCTCATGGGCAGCAAGATGCATGCTGATTGAAGATGGCGACCGACTTATTCTAATCGACACCGGAATGGGCGATAAACAAGACGAGAAATTCTTTGGACACTATCACCTGCACGGACCGCACTCGCTAGACAAATCACTGGAAGCGCTTGGCTTTAACCGCAACGACATCACCGATGTGTTCCTCACCCATCTACACTTTGATCATTGCGGTGGCGCCATTCGTTGGAACAAAGACCGCACAGGCTACGAACCCGCTTTCCCCAATGCCGTTTACTGGAGCAATCAAAGACACTGGCAGTGGGCCACTCACCCGAATCCAAGGGAAAAAGCCAGTTTCCTCAAAGAAAACATCCTGCCCATTGAAGAATCAGGTCAACTAAAATTCATTGATCTGCACAACGACGGACTACACGACACACCTCTTCCCTTTCAGGTATACAGCGTAAGTGGGCACACCGAAGCCCAAATGCTTCCTGTCATCGAATATAAAGGCAAAAAAGTGGCGTTTATGGCGGATTTACTTCCTTCAGCCGGACACATACCCCTTCCGTGGGTAATGGCGTACGATACGCGCCCATTACTGACCATGAAAGAAAAAGAACAGTTTCTGCGCTTGGCCGAAGAAGAGCAATTTGTGCTCTACTTCGAACACGATCCGGTCAATGATTTGGGAACCGTAAAAATGACAGAAAAAGGCATTCGTTTGGATAAAACATACACATTTGATGAAGTATTTGGCCGTTAGTTTTGCGCTTGTCATAGGACTGACAACGCAAGCACAACCACGCAGTGATTATTGGCAGCAGTCGGCTGACTACACCATTCACGTTGATTTTGACCACAAAAACCACCGCTATAGTGGCACTCAATCCATC
>JAIUMB010000181.1 GCA_022565745.1 Cryomorphaceae bacterium
GGGTTGCACGAATGGTGGTATATGGCCATTTGGTTTGTGTAAGAAATGTATGGTTTTTACTTGACGTTTCTAAAACGCCGCTCCCGTTCAACCGTGCTTTTCTTCGCAGATACTATCAGCTTTTGAAGCCTTGTCAAGGACTATTTGCTCACCATCATATAAATCATCTCCGATAACGAATCATTGGCTTTATTGCCTCCAATTCCTCTGGCTATTCGATCGTATTTTCTCAAGATGCTGATGGCGCGAAGTGTTTCTGCATAGGAGTATTTTTTGGTGGCATTGAGATATTCACTTACAAAAAAGGGGGATACTCTCAAAGCACTTGCCGCGGCTTGTGGATTGGTGATTTTTTGGGCGTGAAGAATGAGAAGTTTGCTCATCGCACTGTATATAAGTGCTGTGATGACAAGCAAGGGAAAATCTTTTGGATTGGCTTCAAAACCACGGGCTATGGTGGCGCACTTTTTCACATCTCTGCTCAGTATAGCGCTATTGAGCTCAAACGGATTGTAAATTTTGCTAATGCCCACGTAGGCTTCAATCGTATCGGATGTAATGGCAGCGCCTTTGGGTAGAACCGTAGCCAGCTTCATTAATTCATTGTTGATGCGATGAAGGTCGTTGCCCAAATACTCGCTGAGGATATAAGCCACCTTGTCATCGGTGTTTAGTCCCAGCGCTTTTACGCGATATTTGACAAAATCGGGCAGTTGGTTGTCGTATAGTTTGCCGGTATTGAGCACGGCAACTTGGTTGAGCTTCTTTAATTCTTTAGCGTAGGCTTTTCTTCCGTCAATTTTTTTGGGGTGAACGAGAACCAGTACTGTTGTTGCTTGAGGGTTTGAAAAGTAGGGAATCAATCCATCTAATGAAATCATGTGGGCTTCTTTGACAATGACAACCATGCGTTGAGCCATCATAGGGTATTTGTTGCAAGCCTCCAAAATGGTTTGCGCGTCGCATTCTTTTCCATACATTACCATTTGATTGAAATCGCGCTCGCCGTCGTTAAGGGCGTTTTTTTCAATCTCGTCGGCCAATAAATCACCGTAAAAGGGTTCTTCTCCAGCCAAGAGGTAAACAGAACGAAATTTTCCCTCGGCGATTTCTCGCTGGTAGGTTACAAATTGTGCATCTGGTATGGATATCTTTGCCATGTCTTTTTCCTGAACGGCGAAGATACAAATCACTACAGTAAATGTACCTTTGAGCAGCTATGCAAAATGAACTTAATTTTCCACCCCCAAAACCAAAGATTGAAGGTAATCGCATTTGGGATGTGCTCGGTAAAAGATGGCTGGTTTATACTCCGGAAGAGGTGGTGCGCCAGCATTTAATCCTCTATTTAAATCACCACAAGGGTTACCCTTTGCATGCCATGGTTGCTGAAAAAAAAATAACTGTTCACCAAGTCAGTAAACGTTTTGACTTGCTGGTTTACAGAAAATCAGTTCCATTTATTCTGTGTGAGTGCAAAGCGCCCCAGGTGACCATCAACCAAAACGTGCTTGATCAAGTGGCTCGTTACAATATGACGATGAACGTTCCAATACTATGTATGACCAATGGACGACAGCATTTCTTGTTGTCTTTTGAGGGTAACAAAACGGAATGGTTGACCGAGATACCGGCATATGATTCTAATAAGTAAACACTACCTTTGCTGAAAATTTAGGATAAAATTTATGGAAGAAATCGTTGGAAATTTTGATCACTGGGCAATGCGCTTGATGGAAGATGCTGGCTTTGAAGAGTGGGCAGTCAACGCTGTAATTTTATCTATTGATATTCTTTTGCTTACTGTGGCTTTCATCATTGCCGCATGGGTCTCAAGGAAAGTATTTCTAAGAATTATCAAAGGCATCATTATACGCTCAAAAAACAAGTACGACGATGAGTTGTTGGAATTCAGAGTGTTTGATCAATTGGCCTACATTGTACCAGCCATCGCTGTGAAGTATGTATCCCCATATATATTCACCTATTTTCCTGAAGTAAATGTTGTCATCAACCGCTTGACATCACTGTTTATTATCGTTGTGTTGATGATAGCCGTTCATCGCGCGCTCAAGGCAATAGGTGCCATTGGCGAGAAGTTAAAGCAATTTGAGGGTAAGCCCGTTAAGTCTTTTGTTCAAGTGTTTGCCATCGTCAACTATATCATTGCTTTTATATTTATTTTATCTTTTGTGGTCGGGCGAAACCCCATTAGCATACTCGGTGCGTTTGGTGCACTAACGGCTGTTTTGCTATTGGTATTTAAAGACACGATTCTTGGTTTGGTTGCCTCTATACAGGTCTCCGCCAACGACATGGTAAGGGTAGGTGATTGGGTGAGCATGGATAAGTACGGCGCCGATGGCGATGTGACCGAAATTAACCTCACGACCATTAAAGTACGCAATTGGGATAAAACCATAACAACGGTGCCTACATATGCCGTTATTTCTGATAGTTTTAAAAACTGGCGAGGCATGCAGGCCGTAGGGGCACGACGCATCATGCGCTCAATCATGATTGACATAAACACTGTTCGCTTTGTTGATGACGAATTGATGAAAACTTTTAACGAGATTTTTTATCTCAAAGAATACTTGGCTACCCGCAGTAAAGAGATTGACATATACAATCAGTCTCATGATTTCAATGTCGCTGTTCCGGTTAATGGCCGCAGGATGACCAATATCGGCGTATTCCGACAGTATGTGCTGGCATATTTACAGCACAATCCCAAGGTTCATAAGGGGGAGACCATTATGGTCAGACAGCTTCAACCTACAGAACATGGCTTGCCCTTACAGATCTACTGTTTCAGTAACGATATTGCATGGGTAAACTACGAGCAAATACAGTCGGATATTTTTGATCATTTGCTGGCTGCCATTCAACATTTTGATTTACGTGTTTTCCAAGATCCATCTGGTAGAGATTTCCGAACGGCCTTGAGAAGCAAACACAATGATTAATATGCGAAACACCATTGGTGCGTTGACACCAGGAGGCAAGCTCATCATTTTGCTCTTGGCTTGCATGGTGGCTTGGCTCATGGCAACAGCCATCTTATTTGCCTTGGTGCCAGTTTTTTTTGGGATATCAATCAACCAAGTACCGCAAGTTTTAGCTGATGCTAATATGGAAGAATGGCGATACTTGATGATGTACTTGCAAGGTGGAAGTAGTTTGGGGTTGTTTGTTGGGGGCGCTCTTCTCTATGGTTATTACGCGGAACAGGAACAAAGCATTGGTTTTAATTGGGCTTCGCAATCTAATGTGTATACATTTTTCGGGGTGTTTGTTACATTGATTGTGCTGCTGGGCTTATTACCTATGGTAGATTTGTTGGAGCGACTAAATCATATGATTGTTTTTCCAGAATCTCTCTCTTTTTTTGAAACATATTTGAGAGAGCGACATGATGTACTATCTGAGCAAATAGGGGCATTGATTCATATTGAATCGGTTTCAGATTTTTTACTGGCCACGCTCGTCTTGGCGGTTATCCCTGCGGTAGGTGAAGAGTGGGTTTTTCGCGGTAAACTTCAGGGACTTCTTCAGCGAGTAACCGGTTCGTCTCATGGTGGCGTTTGGTTGACATCCTTAATATTTGCTTTGTTTCATCAGCAGTTTTTCGCCCTATTACCCATGATGTTTTTGGCCTTGTTTTTAAGCTATATATACGCTTATACCCGTTCACTTTGGATGGTGGTAGCGGTCCATTTCGTCAACAACTTTGCCTCACTCTTATTTGTGTACTTTAACAATGGTGATATGCACCAGCAAGTCGATTTGCCGCTTTGGTCCTATGTGTTGTCTGGTTTTTTACTGCTTGGCGGTATTATCCTCCTGATTTTTCAGTGGAAAAAACTCGGTGTCTACGGACCATTTGCATCTCATTGAGGCGTTTTGGTTTTCTGAAGTCTGATAAAAATGGATTATACAATAGCATCCATTTTTTTATACCACACAAATACAGCCATTTTCAAGCAAACTAAAGATGCTTAGCTGGCTTCTTAGGCTGAAGGCAAACCGCTTAAGCTTCAACTTGGCTTATTATCACCTATGACCTTATTAAAATAGCTGCCTAAAACCCATTAAGCCCTTTGCCAGCTTTAGTTGTCAACCTTAGCTCTTTAGTCCAGTAAAGTAATTTTTCGCCGCTGACCATCAATGTTGATAATGTAATGTCCTGCAGGAATGTGATGCGCAGAAAACATTTCTGTTCCAGACCCTTGATGCTGCCACTCCTTCACTATTCGTCCGTACATGTCGTACAGATGAATGATTCTTTGTTGGTCAAA
>JAIUMB010000182.1 GCA_022565745.1 Cryomorphaceae bacterium
GAAAATACCTGCTTAACCTGCTTGCCGTGCAGGTCAAAGAGTTCGATGGTACACGTCGTATGAGGTGTGATACCTGCTAAGGTAATCTCTTGGTATCCTTTAGTAGACGGATTGGGGTACACCGAAATACTGGGCTGAGGCGAGTTTGCTTCGTTTAACCCTAAACCGAAGTTGTCGGTACGGATGATGAGGCCATCCATACCAGTAATAACTGCTGAGCTGTCATTGAAGACATGACACGCCATTAAGTTTGAAAAGTATGGTGGAAGAAAACTTAAATCCTGATCATACCAATTAAGCCCCCTATCAGGAGATATTTTAAGAAAGCCTCTTCCTCCGATGAATAGTGTATTGTCAAACCCTTCTAAAAACGTTAGAAATTTTTGTGTTTTATGAAGTAAAGTATCTTGATTAGCAGTAGAAAAATCTAAAGATTGAATAGTGAAATTATCCGAATAGATACTAAAGCCATAAATTGCTTCACCGGTAAAACATGAATCAATTTCAGGACAAAAAAAGTAACTAGCTTGACCTCCTGTAGAAAAACCAGCGCCAAAATCTATGCTTTGCCAGTTGTAGCCTCCATCTGTTGTTTTTAAATAGTGATGCATTGTTTCAGTCGGGTCGTTTAAAATTCGAGAAATACCTAAGCTGAATATATTTTCATCATCAATAAAGCGTCCATAAAAATACATGGTTGAGTCTTGTTGGTGACGTAATTCCCAAGAAAGACCTACATCATCTGAAATATACCAGTAGCCATCCCCTCGAAATGATTTGTTACCTACAACAAATACTTTTCCATTTACACATTCGAGAAGTGTAAACCATGAGATTTCTAAAGAGTCTGTAATATCAACCCAATTAGCACCTCCATCAATAGTTTGATAAAAATTGGTTTCGGTAATACCAAACCCATTTAGTGAATCAAGATAACAAGCTTTAATTAAGTCTGTGAACCCTGTGTTCAAGCTCCAAGAACGTCCACCATCGTTAGTCATAATTTCCGAATCACCTTGCCCGGCAAACCCAACCGAGTCGTTTATGAAATATAGATTATAAAAAATGTTAAACGAAGGTGATGGCACCTGCACCCATTGAGCTGAAATGCTTAATGGAAGAATTAAAGCGAGGAAGACTTGAATGCGTTTCATAGGGTAGCTGTATAAATTATCATTGAACTATAAAGTTCTTATA
Source organism: Cryomorphaceae bacterium (assembly GCA_022565745.1). Lineage (GTDB taxonomy): Bacteria > Bacteroidota > Bacteroidia > Flavobacteriales > Schleiferiaceae > CSBr16-58. The sequence goes on from JAIUMB010000182.1 coordinate 1,198, forward strand.
ATCAGCATTTTGATTTCCGGTTTGGATAATTGCGGTGTAAGTTCCCGTTGGGTAATTAGATACATTAATCGTAACAGAGGAATTAGAATGTGAAAGTGGTTGGTTTGTCATTATCATACCGTTTGAACGGAGGACTAAAAGGTGTGCACCGCTATTTTGCTTAATTCTATATGATATAGTTACTTCATCAAAAGCTGGATTAGGATTGATATTGGTGATGGCATATTGTTTTACCTGTACCTTAATGCTATCGTAATCTTTGTAACCGTCTTTGGCGATAACCTCAAGTTTAAATACTTCTGTTTTATCTGGATAAGAGAAAAACTGCTTACCAGAAAAAACTTTAGAAGTGTCGTTAATGTACCAGTTGTAAATAGCATCTTCATTAATATCCTCAGCCTGCAGTAGTACACTATCACCCAGCACAATCATTTGCTCGTACCCGGCATCAGCATCAAAAGGGATTCTATCGAGGTCTTTAGTTACAATATAGGTTTCTCCACCAATAATTTCTTGCTCCCCTTCACTTATCTGCTGAATAAGGTTGCATTCAAACTCCTCAATAAAAGTTACTTCATCCACCAAATAGTTAAAAGATAACATTAATGTGCTCTGTTCCATAGGAAAAAAAGAAAGTCCATCAAGATAAGCCCCATCTTGAATTATTTGAATTTTTCTTTTCTCTTCATCATAAACCTCTATGTTTTCTCCTAACATACCCCCTTCTAGCCATTTATTCCAGCTAACTTCATCAAGTGTAAAATAAACTTCTGCTTCTTCCGTTAAAAAATGGTCGTTAACAGGTTCTGTTTTAAAAGTAATTTTGTAGGTTTCAGTTTCTTCAGAAACACTACCTAATGACACAACTCCACCGGGGCTATAATTTGCAATTTGAGGCGGATATACTATTGTTGTGTTTTTCCACGCGATATTGTTGTTGTTAGATACATTGGTATATAACGAAGAGATTTCTGGAAATGTCATTGGATCTTCATTTGAAACAATTCTTGCCAATAAGCAATAATGCCAAGGGTCGGGGTTTATTCCTATATACTGCTCAGGGTTTTCAAGATGCCACTCAAATTCAAAAACACCTTCACTCCATTGTGAAATACCATTTAATTCAACAGAGTCAATTAAATTTCCAAAAGGAATACCACTTTGGAAAGCGTTTATCCAATGACTTGGCCAGTTTAAAGCGGTAGAAGCTTTAGCCCAATATAACTTGAGGTGACCGTCGCCTAAGAAGTTTTCACAACTATTATTGGTTACTCTAACATAAACATAAACAGGGTTGTTATTAATTGAATCATAATAAGGGTTTTGATGAACCTGATTCTGAAATCCATCAGGTTGATTTCTAACCCAAATATCCGGACTTTTCCATAAAGTAAATCTTTTGTTATAAGGCTCTTCACCATAATCGTCCGTACCAGATCTAATTTTTAAATCTAAATCACTTGAAAAGTTTTGTTGATTTGATTGTATATGGGCTAACGATCCGTGAACATCAATGAGAAATCTCATATGATTTATTTGTTCTAAAGAGAACTGATTCATACACCTAGGATATGTGTAAGTCATGAAATTATTCATGTTTGGCTTTAAAGTATCTCCATTAGCATCATATAATAATAAGTTTAGGTTATTCATTCCAGGATTATTAATACTTAAAGCATTTATATAATCCCAATTATATTGGCAATTATAGGTGACTATACTGTCATAATTAATTAAAGAGCCTGAGCAACTTCTATCAGCTTCTTGCATTGTGCCAGGATCTGCATCAGTATCACATATTAAATCACCACAAGTGTCACAATTTGAGCCATTAACGAGTTCGGCGCACATTGCAGGGTTAATAAATGGACTTCTGCTGGTACAAGTATTTGGTAAAAGTGAATACCCTCCACTTTGAAATGTATGACGAAGGCCAAATGCATGCCCCATTTCATGTGTTATTAGGCTAGTACTAGTATGAGGAACTCTAAAAACCGCCGACCCTCCCATAAATATGCTTCTTCTTTCAAATCTTGCCCAAGAACTTGTTAATGTATCATAAGGATTGCCTACATAGAATATTGAGATACCATCTACCTTAGTGAATGGAAATATTAAATTATCAAATAGGGTCCAATTGTTTCCTGTAGAGGGTCTTAATGAATCAATATTAAGTATTTGTGTGTTGTTAATCGTATCAATTGGTTGAATATCAAAAAATATATTATACACCTCAAAATCTTGCTTTAAAATACAAAGTGATTGATTAATATGGGAAATGGGATGACCTCCTTCTCCATTGTTATCCCTAATAGCAACTGGATAAACTCTTATGAAAATTGAGTCATAGTGTTCAGGTGGAGTGTAGTTTTCATAGTATTCAGTTAATGTAGAATCAAATGTAGTTCCACAAAGGGCTTGTGAAAATGCATTTTGAATACCAAAAAGCGCAATTATTATTAAAATGTAAAGTTTTTTCATAATTCAAAATGTTAAATTAGATAGAATTAGCTTGCACAAAAATAAGAAAAATTTTTAAATTATCATTAACGAATATGTTGATGATTGATTTGTGACATAATTTTTAGCTTTGAGAATTAAATGTAATTGTATTGGATAAAGAAAAGTATCTACTTATGGTTGGCAAACGAATAAAGCATTTAAGATCGTTAAAAGCTTTAAGTCAGGCTGAACTTGCAAGAAGATGTTTTAAAGATCCGCAGGCCATTGAAAGAATAGAAAATGGAAAAATCAATACATCAATCTATATGTTGAAAATTATTGCTGATGCATTAGGTGTAGAGAGTAAAGATGTTTTAGACATATAAGATGAATAAACAAGACAGTTTTGAGTCTGCTCTAAAAAGTCCCTTTCTGCCAAAATCTTCCTTTTTAGAGTGGACTTAGTTTTTAATTTTCTAAATCAATACACCACCACCTTCTTCTGACGCACCCCTATTTCCGTCTGCACCCGATACACATAACTACCCGCAGCCAGATTACTTAAGTCCACACGGATGTGAAGTTCACTGCTTTCAGATGATCCGGAAAATACCTGCTTAACCTGCTTGCCGTGCAGGTCAA
>JAIUMB010000183.1 GCA_022565745.1 Cryomorphaceae bacterium
ACTTTTATAGGAATGGTGAATGTCGCTTTATCTGAATGATATTTTACATCCATTTGAAAATTGGGATCAAACTCTGATGCCGGCTTCGGGGATTCTTTTACATGGCCTAAGTAGGTGAATTTCACCCCCGAACTGTCGGTATAAAACGTTGTGGGAATAGGGCCCATATCGTCATCAGGAACCTCTGAACTGTAAAGGTGCCAAGTCTTATCTATGGTTGCCTTCGCAATAATATCTACCCGCTCGTCACTGATTTTTTTCACAGAAAACTCCCAGCTTACGGGGTCGAGGATTTGGGCAAATGATGACGATGCAGCAAGTACGGCAAATACAAAAGAAACTATGCGACTCATAAATATTAATTTAAACGTCAAAATTACGGCGAACCTTTAGAATAACGGGCTCAAAAAGCAAATCTTACAATTGCTTTGCGATTTATTTGTGTAATTGGGGTTACTGTAGAGTGTTGGAATCCAAATTATCTCCCCTTTGTAACAAACCAACCATACCAATCGTCGTCTCAATGGCGCTGGTATACGTTTTTCTAACAGATAATCAGAGAGTTTTTTGTGATTGCCACCGGGCATCAACAACCGATCGCCGGCTTTGGGTGAACGCACCACCAATTCCGCTTTCATATCTTCCGTCAAATACATGCTATCTACCTCTTGATTTTCACCCACTGAATATAACCGCTGCATACTGTTTAACCTAATGCCCTCCTCTTGCCAATGATATACGCTTTCTTCCGTCCACGATTCTTGTTTGTACAAAAAAATACGGGCCAATGAGGTTTCTAAAACATAATCACCAATTGCAGACTGACCACTTTCTCCACTGTCTGCCTTTTCTAAAATCATATGGGTATCAAAGTTGCCCCAAGGCAAGAGAATTTCTTTTAGCCAATCTGCGCGGTATTGTCCTAAAGGCAAACCCTCTGGATCAACTTCAAAAACACTTGACAAGGGGCGCAAACAGCGCTTACGCCATTGCTGCAACAGCTCTTCATGACGAGCAGCATGCTCGGTTAGGTGGTCTATGGTAACGTCTAATCCTTTTAACCCCCGGGGATGCATAGATGCTGCGTGAGGAAGTACAATATGCCTGATGTAATTTCGTGCATAGGTAATGGCCGCGTTAGATGCATCTTCTCTCCACGTCAAATGCTGGTCAATGGCAAATTGACGTATGACTTTTTTGCTAGACTTAAGCATTGGACGAAGAACTTGTCCGCTCTTTTCCCGTATGCCTTGCAATCCAACAACTCCTGCTCCTCTCATGGCATTTTGCCAAAAGGTTTCTCTTTGATCGTCTCGGTGGTGTGCCGTACAAATCCATTGATAATCGTTTTCCTTTGCCAACTTTGCTAACCAGTTGTATCGAAACGAGCGGGCGGATTGTTGAAAATTTCCTTTTTTATCAAAACGAAAATCAACGCGATGAAAAGGCACATTGTGTTTTTCCGCCAGAGCTTTGACAAAGGCTTCATCGCCATCGGAGTGATTTCCTCGGGTATGATGATTGACATGCGCAAGGGCAAATTCATAACGCATCTCCACGGCCAAAGCCACCAAAACAACGCTATCAATGCCCCCACTGCACGCTATTAGCAGTCGGTCACTTGGCGATACAGCACAACGCTGAAAGGCCTCTACCACTAGTCTACGTATCAGCATTCGACCACTTTTTTAATGGTTGATAATTTCCACTGACATTCTTCGTATTCTTTTACTGGATCCGCCAAAACAGTAATGGCACTTCCTACCCCGGCTAGGGCAAACCGTTGGCGCTCGTTGTACATGAGCGAGCGTATTACCACATTGAAGTCAAAATCGCCGTTGGGTTCAATGTAGCCCACAGAACCAGAATACAATTCACGGGCATGGGTTTCATATTTGTCAATCAACGACATAGCGCTCAGTTTAGGCGCCCCCGTCATCGACCCCATAGGGAAAGTGGCACGGAGAATATCCGGAAAGGTGACTCCACTGTGCAATTCTGCCGAAATGGTGGATATCATTTGGTGCACCTGTGAAAAAGAGTACACACCAAATAACTCTTCAACATTAACGGAGTTTCTTGTGGCCAACCGCGATAAATCATTGCGCATCAAATCGACAATCATGACGTTCTCTGCACGCTCCTTTTCACTCTGCTTGAGCCACGCCTTCCTTTGTTTATCTAACATTGGATCGTGGTGACGCGGGGTGGTTCCTTTTATGGGTTGGGCAAAAATTTTGTTGGATCGCTTGCAAATAAAACGCTCTGGTGAAGCCGACAACAAATGATTATCGCCGCATTGATAATATGCCGAAAAGGGCGCCTCGGTTTTTTTCATCCATCGAAAAAAATCATTGAGCGGACGGAGATGTGCGTCTCCATATACATACTGACAGTAATTGACTTCATAAATATCGCCGCGATGGAGGTGTTTTATCAACGACTGCGCAACATCCAAGTAATCTGATTTCGATGAAGCGTATGTCAAGTGAAAGTAGGAGTCGTTGGTAAATTCATGCGCATTGTTTGACTGCAACGACAACCACCATTGCTTGGCTTCGCATTCGTCTTCTTCTAAGCAATGTAAGTAAACACTACCTTGGCGAAAGGCTAAAACAAACCGCGGTGAAAAAAATGCAAAGCGCTCAAAACCTATTACTGGTTGATGACGAGCGTTTTGTCCCGTCCAAGCCGTATGTGCATCGTAGTTGATATGACCAAACCACCAACTGCCTTTTGAGGGATTCACCATTGGATCATCGATGAGCTCATGAGCACCCCAAGCAACTAAGGCATCATATCTGCCCAACATGGCGTCTTTACCCAATAAAATTGCACGGTGCGTATTGTCTGGTATGCGATTGAGTAAACGCAACACATCCGAGTAACTGTAGCCACTCGATACCTGAGAAGATGTGTATTTAACAGTGCCTTGCATGGTGGTCAAAGATAGGATTTACTCAGTTAAAATCAAGCGGATCGATATTGAACATACGCACAAATTTGGCATATAGTTTAGGCAGTTGACGTTTGAATTCTGCCGGTGTTTCAAAAAAATGCTCAACAGCAACTGCAAAAAATTCCATTTTATTGGTTTGGGCATATTCACGAAAGTATGGGTGCGACGACAACGTTCTGAACCCCTCGGGTCTACGGATAATGCGATCAACCTGATTAAAATGATGGGTAAAATAACTATCGGCCCACTTTCCCTTCATCAGTTCCATTAGCAAAGCATGAGCGAATTCGTGTAGCCCAAGGTGTAAATTGTCATTCGGATCTTCCAATCCCTCCATCAGATCTTTCCAAGAAAAAGCCACATGTCCTCTTGCGGGATTGAACTCTCCCTTGTGAATATTTCCCGTGCGATTGTTTTTAAACGGACCCGGAAATACAATTATCTTTTTAAATATGGGCATGGAATACCTGCGTAAACCAAAGGTCAACTTAACCGCAATTCCGCTTATGATGACTTTTTTACGCTGATCCAACTTGATTTTCCCTCTCGCTTCCCACTCCTTCAACTTCATAAAACGGGCAACACGGTGTTCAAAGACACGTTTTTCGTGGCCAAATAGACTTCGGTAGATGCGAAAGTGCTGGTGTAATACCCGACAGTCCTCATCCGATAACGTTCTTGGAAACAACACAAAGTGCTTAACCAATGGCCGACCTGTAATATTAATCCAAAGGATTTCAATAATGCCAAAGGCACCGTTTATGAATCGAATCGCTATCCCTAAAACAAACAATAGGGCAATGCCTAACAGTATCGATGTGCCGATGATATCCGTCCAAGATGTTGCATCATTTTCCATCAATCGGCATCCTCACCTACTGAAAAAAAAGAAAAGGCAACGCCGCCGTATCGACGCATTTCTTGAAAATATGGATGTTGATCAAAGGAACGTCTTTGATCGTGCTCTACGATTAACATGCCACCCTCGGACAAAAGCTCGCGGTCAAAAACCAAACGTATAACTTCGTCATAATGCTCATACTCGTAAGGTGGATCGGCAAAGATGATGTCGTTTTTATTGAAGGCCTTGGCCAAATAACTCATTACATCGGCTCTAACTACAGCAAAACCTTCTTTGTCGTCAAGTGCCAATTCATGGATGGTATTCAGTAAAAAAGTTACGCACTCCGGGTGTTTTTCTACGGCTGTAACCCTTGTGCTTCCTCGGGAAATAAATTCCAGCGTTATGCTGCCAATACCGGCAAATAAATCTAAAACCGTTACCTCTTCAAAGTAGATTTTATTGTTCAAAAT
>JAIUMB010000184.1 GCA_022565745.1 Cryomorphaceae bacterium
ATGGTCGCATGCCCCGCATTAGGAATCACCGCAAATTCACCTTTAGGCGCAGTTACAGCTTGCTGCAAAACTGTATATGGTCTCGCTTCATCATACTCTCCAGTTATAAACAATGCTGGAACCTCAATCTCTCTCAAAGATTTGGACCGGTTATAATTCTTCAGTGTACCGGTTGCTGTAAACTCTGTATGTCCCCACATATAGGTATAAATAAATCCACTTCCGCTCTTATAAGGCATATCCCACTCCGTTTTCACTCTTTCACCCCCTCTTCTTCCATAATGCTGGAGGTAAACTCGTTCCGCTTCACGAAAGCGCTTATGATTGTAATCTTCAATCTTACTGTAATATGCAATAGCGTCTTGAATGGTATCGTGTAATGCCATAATCAAAGTATCGGCATCCGCAATCCATTCTTTGGTATTAAAAAAAGGACTATTAAAGACGATTGCTTGCACACCAACGGGATATTTCAAGTAATATTCCAGTGCCAGAGCTGTACCCCATGAATGCCCATACAAAACAATACTATCGAGAGCCAAGTGGTCAACTAAACTTCTAACTTGCTCTACAAAATGATTAACTGTTAATAGTGATGTATCTTGATGCACATCAGAGCGGCCTCCTCCCAACTGATCAAAATAAATTAAAGGTCTATCCTGACTCAAAGCGCCAAGAGAAAAAAGTCCGTAACTGGTACCTCCAGGTCCACCGTGCATCATAAGCAAAGGGGCTTGATTGCCAGAACCGACAATACGATACCACATACGCCCTCCCTCGACTTCTACAAATCCCTCTTCGGCTTTTAAATAAGGGTTTTGCGCCAATAGCTGCTGAGCAAAAGTACCAAGAACAAACAATGAGAATAAGAAACTGAAGCGTAGTGACATAACAAATATTGTGAGATTTTTGAATCAGCAACAAATGTAATGTACCTAAGGACTACTGGACTTCTTTAAGCTCATAAAGTTTACCGGGGCCTTCCGTAATAACAAAGCATCTATGATTGAAGAATAGAATATCTCTAAAGCGACCTATCCCCTCAAAGTACCGATGGGTCTCATACACACGATCACCTTCCAAACGAACACCTTTTAAATGCTGAGCCGCAAGCGTTCCAACCAATAAATTTTCTCCGTTGGGCATTGTAAACGGCGTCTCAACAAAGGCCATCCCACAAGGTGCAACCGATGGCGTCCAGTGGTGGATAGGGTCTTCATACCCGTCTTTGGTGGTATCAGTCGTGATGGCAGTGCCGTCATAATTAACTCCATGGGTCACCAATGGCCAGCCATAATTCAATCCAGCCTGCATGCGATTAATCTCGTCTCCACCTTGCGGACCGTGTTCATGGGTGTAAATTTCTCGAGTTAGCGGGTGTATATCCATACCTTGAATATTTCTATTTCCCATAGTGAAAATCTCAGGCGCATATCCAGGTAGACCGTAGAATGGATTTGAAGTAGGTGCAGTACCATCATCATTTAATCGCAAAAGCTTTCCTGCATGATTGCTAGAATCCTGTGCCCAATTGGGATTGCCTCTATCACCTACACTTACGTAAAGATAACCTTGGTCGTCAAAAATTAATCGAGAACCAAAGTGAACACCAGCTGTAGTAAGCGGTTCTGCTTGAAAGAGACGTTCAAAATTAACCATTTGATTTCCTTGCAAGACACCTCTCCCAACTGCCGTATTAAAACCTGTTGCCCGCCCTGCAGCATAAGAAAAATAAACATAGCCGTTGCTTTCAAAATCCGGATGAGTAACAACATCCAATAGCCCACCTTGACCGGAAGTAATAACGTCTGGTCCTCCGGTAACTTCTGTTTTTGTGCCGTCGTCTAAATTGAATATCCATATTTTACCAGGCCTTTCCGTAAACATAATGCGGTTTTCGTCTATACCACATAGTCCCCAAGGATTCTGAAGCCCATCCAACAGCTCCTCCATCTTTAAATCAGTGGTAGTTAGCGGTGTATCGTCTGTACGTTCATCATCCTGACTTGAGCAAGCCATTAGAAAACAGAATAGCCAGATAAAAAGCACTTTTAAGGGATTTAAAATCATTTCAGAACAAGTTTAGTGATAAAAAAATAACGGAACCTTTTGGCAAATATTTCATTTTGCCTGCCATATGTAATTGCCTACTTTAGCCATCCTATAAAAATCAAATTTTTAGAACATGAAACACATCATCATACTCCACGGAGCCATTGGCGCAGCCGATCAGATGCAGGCGATAAAAAACATTTTTTCCAAAGAATACCAAATACACACCCCTTCGTTTTATGGACATGGTGGCACTGCAACGCAAGAACCTTTTCGGGTAGAAGGTTTCTCAAAACAATTGGAATCATATATTGAAGACAACCAGCTGCACAAACCACTAATTGTTGGTTACAGCATGGGGGGATTTGTGGCCTTACACTATGCGCAAAAACACACCAATAAAATTTCCGGTATCGTTACTCTAGCTACGAAATTTGAGTGGTCACCCGAAATTGCATCAAAGGAAACCAAAATGCTTGATCCGAAAGTCATCCAAGAGAAAGTACCTGCCTTCGCCTCTGCCCTTGCAAAAAGACATGGCGAAGACAGTTGGGCACATGTACTCAATAAAACGGCAGATATGATGCGACATTTGGGCAACAACAACCCTTTAACTTCCCTAGAGAACATATGCATTCCAGTGCTTTGCTGTATTGGCGACCGCGACAATATGGTAAGTGTGGAAGAAACCCACAATCTCTACAAAACCTTACCCAATGCATCATTTTGTGTGATTCCCAACACACCTCATCCCATTGAAAAGCTCAATTTGGATGTTTTTACTGCCGTTGTCTTGCAATTTGCCTTAAACACTCATTCACAGCGCTAAACTTCATCCGTCTTTTCAAATACCAAAATATCTCCCGGTTGACATTCCAGTACCTCACAAATTTTTTCAAGTGTTGAAAAACGCACAGCTTTGGCTTTTCCTGTTTTTAAGATACTAGCATTGGCAAGGGTAATGCCTACTTTTTCTGCAAAATCAGAAAGAGACATTTTTCGCTGTGCAAGAACGACGTCTAAGTTTACAATAATGGGCATTACACAGTCAATTTTGATTCTTCGTCCAATCGATTGCCTTCTTGGAAAATTTCGGCGAGAATATAGGCAAATAATGCGGCCAGAATATACCCGCCTTTTAAGTTCATCTCCAACTTATACACTTCCCCAGAAAGCGTTACATCTGCAAAGGTCAAGGCGGCCAATATCAAAAACCCAAGACCTATGCGTTGAAACCACTTGGGATTATTGACGTTAAAGACCTTGCCCTTTCGAACCGACTGAATGATTCGTCTACCGTAAATACACATCACACCTATGATGCTAAAAATGGCCAGACCTTGCAAAAACACCAACCAAATCCGCCACAAAGACGCTTGAGATAAATTGGTCGTTTGCAGATTACCGTCAACCACCTGTACCGAAAACATCGTAGATGACAATTCTAGTGAATCATAATGATGTGGTGCGAAAGAAAAATGAATTGCAATTAGCAAAAATAATCCCCCAAGAAAAAACGAACCGTAACCAGTTAACCAAACCAGCCAGTACGCCACAGTTAGTTTTGAATTTTTAGTTCCCATAATAAAATTGTTTTTGTTTAACGGCGACAAACATACAACAAAACAATAAATATTTATTGAAAAACAATAAATATTTTTTCTTTATCGACGAATCGATATATTTTGAATAGGTTTTAATATGGATCTCAGTAGCTGGATCACGAACAATATGATTGACTGCCTATAAAATGTGAATGATGATATTTAAGCAGATTTTGAAACATAAACCGGCACTTCCCTTACAGGGGGTCAACGTGCACCGTCGCCGATATCCCAAACTCCTCTTCCAAGCAGTTCTCCACTTTATCAGCAATGTCGTGCCCATCTTTGATCGACATAGCACCATCTACGCGAATATGAAGAGTCATTTCCATATGGGTGCCGTAGTTGTGTATGTGAAAATGATGGGGATGCAAATCGTCGACATATAAGTCACTAATCTTATCCTTAATTTGCTCAACCAACTCTGGACTTGGCTTTTCACCCAAGATTTTAAACACTGCTTCTTTGGCAATTTTATAAGTTGCATAAAGCAGTAAGGCGGAAATTACCAGAGCCATAAAAGCATCTATCCACCAAAACCAGCCGGACACAAAAATCCCCACCAAGACCAGGGCAGATGAAAGTGCATCGGTGCGGTGATGCCAAG
>JAIUMB010000185.1 GCA_022565745.1 Cryomorphaceae bacterium
AATAGAGATGAACTTGTACTTGAGCTTTATTTTGAATGCATGGCACAGAGAGATGAAAATTTAATTGTAAATCAAGTGAAATTTTGGCACCTTTATATGAATGGAATCACACCTTTTTATTTCTTATCATACATCAATATGGGGCGATGCGCATAGACGTAATTTTGCCGTATATTAAAAACAGTCTTTATGAAACTCAGAAGCATTGAAGTCGTCGTGCCACCCAGAGAACCACATTTTGTAGGTGACGGGTTTCGCGTTCACAATTTTATACCTAGTGGGTATCGCTTGGATATGCGGAGGATGGATCCGTTTATCATGATGGATTACAATTCTAAATTTTATTTTCCACCGAGTGATAAGCCTAGAGGTGTTGGCGTACACCCACACCGCGGATTTGAAACGGTGACCATTGCTTATAAGGGAAAGGTTGCACATCACGACAGCAGCGGTGGTGGTGGCGTTATTGGTGAAGGGGATGTACAGTGGATGACGGCTGCCTCCGGTGTTTTGCACAAAGAATACCACGAAGAAAACTTCAGCAAAGCTGGCGGCGATTTTCAAATGGTTCAGTTGTGGGTCAATCTACCCGCGAAAGACAAGATGTCGGCACCAAAATATCAGGGCATAACCAATGCAGATATTCGCAAGCACCAATTGCCAGGTAACGCAGGAAGCATCGAGGTCATTGCAGGTGCCTATCAAGATACCGAAGGACCAGCAAGTACATTTTCTCCGGTACACATGATGAATGCCAAGCTCGAAGCAGGTGGCGAAGCTGATTTCAGTTTCCCTAAGCACTACAACACCTGTTTGCTGGTGATTGAAGGCAGTATTGTTGTTAACGATACCGAGCAGGTAGACACCAATCACTTGCTCTTGTTTGAAAATGACAACAGTGATTTTAGAGTCAAAGCCAGTGAAAATGCCGTTGTTTTGGTGCTTAGTGGAGAGCCATTAAATGAGCCAATTGCCGCCCACGGTCCTTTTGTAATGAACACCAAACAAGAAATCATTCAGGCCATTGATGATTTTAACAATGGCAAGTTTGGCGTTCTAGAGGAATAAGGCCGTCGTTACTCAATGGCCTCCGTTTCCAGTCGAGAAATACGCAAGAGGTCAAAGGTGAATTTATCCTGACTGGTTTCCAACACCAGTTGATGATTTCCGGGCGTTACATCCAATAGGTCTAATCCTATGGTGTAGCGCCCTTTTTTCATAGCTTGCTTGTCGATAAACGGATGGTGTTTTTGGCCATTTTCATCGATTAAGTAAATTGAAATGTTGGAGGGTTTGTCCAAGTCAAATGTGATCTGTGAAATAGAGAAAGTGGGGTTGGGCTCAACGGATACAATTCGTGTTGAGCTTGGCGTCACGTTCTCAACCTGTTTCAGATTAAAGGCACTTTCCGGGATATCAAAGGTGTAAATGCTTCCCCAGTTCTTGGAGAAATTTCGCATGTAAATGCCAGGCGCACCAGCAATGACTTGATCGTCTATTACCACCATATCAAATCCGAGATTTTCGCCTCCTTTACCACTTGGCTCGCCGGTAAATGGCTGAGCTATCATTCCTTTTGCGCGCAAAAACGCCGTGGATACCCATAGGTCATTTTCCATCGGTTCAAAAACATAAATGCCGCCAGAGTTTGTCCCTAAAGAAGTTCCCATGTGGTGGGCGCTAACAAACAATTGATGGCCTTTAAGCGCCACATTGATGCCAAATTGATTGTTTTCTTGGACTTCCTCCGGTGTAAAAAAGCTGGTTTGTATCCATTCGTCACCTTCTTTTTCAAATACCATAGTCGCACCGCTTTGTTCCCCTTGTCTGTTGAAGTGGCCAAATCCAGCAGCAATTCGGCACCCATCCATACTCAATGAGGTGATGAGATATTCTGCGGGATTATGTACATCAATGTTGACCGAACCCTCTCCAAAATCATACGGAAGGTGCGCCGCTTTTTCATTGTTTTTTCCATTCCAGTTGTAAATGTGAAGTCCCTTTAAATCAGCTATGACCAGGTGTTTATCATTTGCGGCAATCTTATGTCCATATCTTACTCGACGTAAAGACTCTTCTCGTTTTATTGTTCTAACAAACTGCCAATGATTGTTTCTATCTAGTTCATAAACCAATACCTCACCCGATTGTGATTCGTTGACTTCTGTATTGGCAGCGCTGACAAACATCGTGTGACCTGTAATAGCGACTTCGTCTCCAAAGTGATTGGTTTCGCTGATAAATGGGTTGAAAATATTTTGGTGGTGTGTCCATTGGCCGTTGTTGGACTTGTAGAAAATGGCCAACATACCTCTTTGTAAGGTGTCGCCTCTGAAGTTTTGTCTGTTGGGTATAGATTCTCGCCAAGGTTGAGCGCTTTCATTGGGCTCTTGCAAAAAGCGATTGAATTGCACAACAGTCCAACGTTTGTGCATGTGCGTATTCAATTGTGGATTGGGCTTAGCATAATTGTTGCCAAATGTAGTCCCCGCTATGGTGAATGCTTGATTGGAATATGAGCTACCATTCCATCCTCTTGGTAAATACTCGCCTTCCACCACATCTTCTGCCGGAAATGATTGTGATTTGTAACCATTGCCGTCGGGGGTGTAAAAGACAATCTCTGCTTGTTCTAGATGGGTTTCTTCGTTCATCCGCGGCCCCGGTTTGGGTTCCCCGTAGCCAATGGCTACAATGTCTTGTCCGTAACCGGAAACGGTCAGTCCCAAACACGGCGGAATGTCAAACCCATCGGCATCGAAGTTGTGTCTTGGTAGCTGGCCGGTTTCGTCTATTGGTTTAGACTGGTAGGGCAATCCGTGGCGGACAAACGTTTTGGGATCAATGCTGAAATTTCTTGAGACGATGTGTTTTTGTTGATTCCAATTGTTATCGACAAATACGGCAACATTACCGCGCATTGGAGGTCCCAAAGTCTGAGGTTCAAAAGTGACCCAGAGGTCGTCATCCGGAAAGTAGACCTCCAATAAGTAATGGCGGGTAAGTCGACTGCCGCGAACCATAAACGTTCGGACAACGCGTGCGGGAATACCAAGGTTTCTTAGAATGGCTGCAGGTAAGTGAACAAACCCTATACAGTTGACGAATGTGTCGTTGTATGCATCCAGCGCTGAAGGAATCTCTGAGGGATTGCCGTAGCGAAGTCTTCCGTGATTCCAACGTAGTACGGCACTAACCAAGTGCCATAAGTCGTTGTCAAAATCGGTGTTGTTTTTTATCATATCAGCCACGCGTTTAATTTCCGGTGCATCGCTTTGGATGTGCGATGTTGGCTGGAGATATGGTTGCATGTCACCGGATAATCCGCTTATGGGGTACGAAGAGCTGATTTTTGGAAACCCTTTGCTGATGGTTATGCGCACCACGCTTTTGTTATCGTCAATGCGTTCGATCTCTTGCTTAAACGTGGCCGATTCGTGTTCGATTAAATCATAGACACCGTTTTCATTTTCAAAAGTGTAGGTGGTGGTGGTTTGTGCCCAGACCATTGTGAAATTGGCGAAGAAAAACAAGCTGATGATGATTGTGGAAAGCTGTTTTTGGATAGTGATTTTTTTTATAAAAGTTTTCATGATAAGAATGGGATTGTAGTCTAATGGTTTGGTGTGTTTTCTTGTAAAAAAACAAATGTATGAATGGAAGTGCAAATAGGGGTAACGCCCTATAAACATCCTGCTGCATAGCCTTTGTTGGATTTTCTATGGTTTGAAGTAAGAATGTTAACCTGAGCAATTAAGCATTATATTTACCCACTGATTACTTTTATTCATGCTTTTATGAAAAACATACCATTGACCATACTTGCTGCCGTTCTCATCGTCATTATGTTGCCGCAGTGTTCACAAGATGATGACTTTTTTAGAGGTCAATCGAGAAATGTTGTCTCTGAAGATGGCGTGATTCCTTTTGAAGAGTTGCTCTTACTGATTAATGTTAAAACTTCCGATAGCACATACTTGGTCGTTGAATCCATAGACTCTGTTCGTCTTTATGTCAATGCGAACTTCTGGGGTCAGACCAATTCAGCGATTTTGGATACGGCCTTCGTTGAAAAAACAGCGCTTGGAAATAGGTTTGTTACTGGTAATAAAATCAACTATTTGATTACTGCACGTCAAGATGTTGAAGCCCCTAACTTATCAACCGCCGGTGATTATGCCGCGTACTTAAA
>JAIUMB010000186.1 GCA_022565745.1 Cryomorphaceae bacterium
CTTGCATGTTGTCAAAATGCGATTGGCGCCGTTAGTATTCATCCAATACGAGAGAAAAGATGATGCGTAAATGTTTGTATTGTTATAAGGAAATGGATGCAAAGCATGATGGCGACTATCACCCAAATTGCATTGAGGAATTCTACGGAACCAAACACGCTCCTGTTTTACCCTATCGGTTAACAGAAATGGAAAAACTAGCCAAAGAAGCCGCAGAACAATCTGTAACCGTACCCGGTGTACAACCTAAATTATCGCTTGGGTGGATTAAAACTGAGTTGGAGAACGCACATCAGGGGCGCTTAACCGTGATGGATGCATTGCAGGGCCACTACATTTTGAAACCACAGAATCTACAATACCCACAAATGCCCGAAAACGAGCATCTTTCCATGAAACTGGCAGAATTGTTTACCATAGATACTGTCCCCGTCAATATGATTCGTTTGGCTTCCGGTGAATTGTGTTTCATTACCAGGCGGGTCGATAGAAATCAAGATGGATCTAAAAACCACATGATTGATTTTCTGCAAATTCTTGAGTTGGAAGACAAGTACAAAGGCACCATGGAATTGGTCGGAAAAACCATTGGTGAATTATCGACAAACACGTTATTGGACAAGCTCCGATTTTTCGAGTTGACCGTTTTCAATTTCATCATTGGCAATAACGATATGCACTTGAAAAACTTTTCCATGTGGCTAAAATCATACGGCTGGACCTTATCTCCAGCGTATGATCTTTTGAATGTGAAAATGATTTTACCGAAGGATAAAGAAGATACAGCACTACTACTTGGAGGCAAAAAAATGAACTTCAACAAAGGCTATTTCGACAGATTAGGCCGTGGTTTAAAATTAAACGACAAACAAATCAGCTCTGTTTACAAACGATTGGCAACATGGTATCCCGAGGCTATCCAACTCATCGAAATGTCTTTTTTAACGGACGATCACAAAAACAGCTACAAAGCATTACTAGCTGAACGCGTAAAAATATTCACTGCTTAAGGCGTGGCAGCAATATGTTTTTCCCAAACCCCCAAACTTCCAAACTTCCCAACCCCCAAACCTCCCAAAACCTCCCAAAATTTAAAACTCAGCGACACGTTTTGACGCAACGCCCCCTTAGCTTTGCATCATCCCACATCACAGTATACCCGGCACACAATCCATCCCCTATTTAAGTATGATGTATATTGTAGGCGCTCCGGAGTAGGCAGTAAGATTATTTAACACCAAAACCAACAGCACATGATTGACCTCATAGGAGACATTCACGGACACGCCGACAAACTTGAAGAATTGTTGCGCAAACTAGGGTATGCTAAAACAAACGGAGCGTATGCGCATCCCGAGCGAAAAGCTTTGTTTGTGGGGGATTATATCGACCGTGGACCTAAAATAAGAGAAACCCTAGCCATCGTTAGATCCATGGTCGATAACGATAATGCCATCGCATTGATGGGAAACCACGAATACAATGCCCTTTGTTTTCACTTTCGAGATGCCAATGGCGGCCATCTTCGGCCGCATCTGATCAAAAACATCATACAACATTACGAAACGCTCAAGCAATTTCAAAACCGTCAACGCGAATACGAAGATTACTTAGAGTGGTTTAAAACCCTGCCCCTTTATTATGAAACAGAGACATTTCGAGCCGTTCACGCCTGTTGGAATAACAACAACATCGACTTTCTGCGACAAACACTCGTGAACGACCGGTTGACCGACGAATTGATACATCAATCTGTAAAAACGGGCACTGCGTTAAACGACGCCATCGATCAAACCCTGAAAGGCAAAGAAATGAAAATGCCGGAAGGTCTGTTTTTTAACGATAAAG
The DNA here is from genome assembly GCA_022565745.1 of Cryomorphaceae bacterium. Taxonomy (GTDB): domain Bacteria; phylum Bacteroidota; class Bacteroidia; order Flavobacteriales; family Schleiferiaceae; genus CSBr16-58. The sequence goes on from JAIUMB010000186.1 coordinate 1,849, forward strand.
ACGGGACCAAAAGAACAGAGATACGCATCAAATGGTGGGAAAACCCCGCTGAAATGACCTATAAATCCATCAGCGTTGAGCCCATTGAAAACCTACCAGATCATCCCGTTGAACAATCACAAATCACCTCAAGTGAGCATTACAAAGCCCATGAGAAAAAAGTGTTTTTTGGCCATTATTGGTTGCGCGGCGAGCCCTCATTGTACAAAGACAATATTTGCTGCTTGGATTATAGTGTAGCCAAAGGCGGCAAACTCGTCGCCTATCGACTGGCGGAAGAAAACAACCTCAACGAACGCCACATGATTTATGTATAACACAAAACCCTTATTTTATGATACCAAATAAAGACAGCAATACAGTATATCTTTCCAGCATACTGAATACCGACAAGCGATTTGAAAAGAACGGCACCACTCTGACCAGCGTCCTCGACAAACACGCCATTCCATATGCATACTTAGACGCCACAAAAGACATTTGGTGTCGGGATTACATGCCCATTCAGATCGATGTAAACAAATTGGTGCAATTCCGATTTGATCCCTCATACCTAAAAGGTTACCAAGAGCTTCAATCAGACCCCAAAGTGGTGTGTGCAGCCAACAACATTCATCCGGAGTTTTCGACCATTAATCTCGATGGCGGCAATGTGGTTCAATGGAGTGACAAAGCGATCATTTCCGACCGGATATTTGACGAAAATCCTGAATACACAAATAAAAACGAACTGATTTCAGAATTGGAAAAGTGTCTCGGCGTTGAGGTCATCATCATACCGCAAATAAAGTCGGACATGACCGGCCACGTTGATGGAATGCTGCGGTTTGTGGACGAAAACGTTGTGGTTGGCAATGACCGCACATGGGAAGACGAGGATTGGAGCAAAGAAATCAACAAAATTCTAAAAGAAAAAAACATCGACTACATCGACATTCCCTTTCTCGATCACAAAATAAAGAACAACAGCATCCACGCCATTGGGTGTTATGTGAATTATCTTGAAGTCGGCAATCTCATTATTTTACCTATATTTGAGGTGGAAAACAACCAAGACCAAGCCGTATACGATCAGATGACGAGCATTTTCCCCGACCGAATCATCGAGACCATCAACTTCAACGACGTTGGACGATATGGCGGCCTACTGAATTGCGTAACCTGGAACATAAAGCGATGAGCGAATTGAATTATTATACCTACAAATCCACTGAATTTCGATGCGAAAAATGCGGATGGACAGGCTTAGGCGAAGAGGCCACACAAGGTGAAATGTTCAATGAACTATTTGAAATTCATTGTCGAACATGTGATGAAGCCATTGCGGCAATCCCCTACCCCACATTTGAAGAAGTATTGGAACATGGATCGGAAGAAGATAAGGTGCAAGTAAGAAAAGCCATGGCCTTAGAGAAAAAGGTAAAAGCTTCCCAAGCCAAATCATCCAAAAACCTCATCGACATCGAAGGTGCCGTAACGATTACCTTCGAAGAAATCCATAAAGAGGATAAGCAAATATTAGCCGTTTTCGCCAACGACCAATTGCTATGGAAGGAGCATATCTACTTTGAGTACTTTGAACGCTTCATCGACATCATACATCAGCTCGACAAGAAATATCACGGTCAAATCAAAGACATCCATTACCAAAACACCACCTACCTACTCGGCGACCGCATCTCTGCTCCGGGAAAAATTAAAAACGTCGTAGAGGAAGTTAAAGCCCAATTTAAGTTGTAAATGGCATGGGAGGTTAGGCTCTAGAAGAAAGCAGTTGGATTTAACTCATAAAGTGTTTGACCAAAAAAGCCAGGCAGCATTAACCCATCGGTTTTGTCGCCATTCCTACACTTCCAAAACTCCAAACCTCCAAACTCCCAAACTTGCTCCCCCCCTGCCCATTTCGGTTCGATTTGAGCCACTCAAAATCTACCGATACATCAAAAATCGTTTGGGATTCAATGGCTTGTTATTTAAACGAACCTCATAATGCAGGTGCGGACCGGTGGAGTACCCGGTACTGCCTACGTAGCCAATTATATCGCTGCGTTTGATACGGGCATTTTCTTTTTGGGCCAACCTACTCAAATGCATGTAAACCGTCTTGTATCCGTTGTGATGATTGACCATTACCCAATTACCCGCCGATTTTGAAAAACGAGCAATTTCTACCAAGCCATCGGCGGTAGCATACACCGGAGTGCCTTGCGGTGCACCGAAATCTATGCCCTTGTGTGGCTTGTTGACCTTTAATACAGGGTGAAATCGATTCAGATCAAATGGAGACGTGATGGGGTACTTGGCGTTTACCGGGTAAAAAACAGGACGATTGGCCTCTATTTC
>JAIUMB010000187.1 GCA_022565745.1 Cryomorphaceae bacterium
ATTTGCCAAGGCTTGAGCGTAATCGTTTTGACTTACTCTTCCAAAAAAACGAACCGTATCTCCGGCCTGAGCTTTACATTCCTTCTCATAATCTTTGTTTTGAGCACTTGCCGATCCGTAAACATGAAGTGGCCAAGACCGTCTTGTACAGATTTCCACCAATTGCTTTACGCCTTTTCTAGGTTCTATATAGCCACCAAAAACAATGTGGTCACCTCTTTTTGTCTTTTGCTGAAAAAAAACATCAGAAACACCAAGCGGCAAAACCTTAACGTTTTCGGGTAATTGAAAATACGTTTGCAATCGATCGAGCTCGTGCTTTGTTGAAGCCATCAACACATCGATGTTGTTCAACACATATTGCATAGAAGCTTTATGACCTTTTATCAAATAAAACCAACCGGGAAAAGTAGACTGTCCCACAAGCCAGCGAGCAATTACCTTGACGTACTCCCATCTAAACTTTCCCAATACCCTTGCCAACGAGCGTTTGAAATGATGAGAACTTTTAGTATCCACACCGTAAAAATCAACCCAAATGGAGAATAGTGCTACTGGCTTTCCTTTGCTCAACCACGGTATCAATTCTTGTGGCCTTCCAATATTGTATAACTGGATGACATCAACGTGCTCTATATTTAATCTTTGACCTTTAGTGTAAACTGTAGCTTCCCCTACCGTCTTAGCCCAAGAATCTGCAGTTGATTTCAATTGCACATAATCACCACCCGGATTGTGATGATGGTCACTACGTGGTATAAATAAAATATGCTTAACTTCGCCAGACAAGTTTTTAGTTTTGATTAATGGTCCAAAGCTACGGATTAATACAAAATTATTGACATCATTGAACTTTTGCAGATGGGCAAAGGTTAATATACTTTAACTAAACAATCTCAATAACCCAAATTATGAAAAAAGCATTTCTTTTCTCCGGTTTAATAATCTTCTTAGCTGCCTGCGGTGGTGGAAGTCAACCAGAAACTTCTACAACAGAATCTACCGAATCAAGCGAATCAACGGAAGTTGTTGACGACGCCCCTGAAACGGTTGAAGAGGATGGCGGTATGGTTGAAATTCAACTTACAACAGTAGGCGAAACCATGGCTGACATGGAATTCAGTCCGAAGCAAGTTAGAGTAGGCGCTGGTTCTATTGTACGTGTCGTTCTCGACAATGTTGCTGAGGCTGCCGCAATGGTTCACAACTTTGTGTTGGTTGAACGTGGAAGTGCAGAAGAAATTTATCCCTTGGCCATCGAAGCGGGTCCTGATAATAATTATGTTCCCGAACACGACGCCATCATCGCTTTCACCCCAATGGCTAACCCTGGTGAAACCGTTGAAGTTGAATTCGAAGCACCTGCTGCTGGGATTTACCAATTCATTTGCACCTATCCTGGACATGCATCTATGAAAGGTATTTTTGTGGTAGAATAGTCTTCTCTCACAATAAAAATATAAATGCGGCTTATGGCCGCATTTTTTTTGCCTGTAAAGTCATCAGCACGGAAGCGGCCACGGCTACATTAAGCGATTCGGGACCAATTGCGCCAAACCGAGGAATGGATATCTTTCTTCCTGCTGTACTTAAGCCCTTTAAGCCTTGACCTTCACTGCCTAATATCATCAACCACTTTTCTGGCCAATCAACATTAAACGCATCATCACCGTGCATATCAGCCAAAAAACAAATAAATCCTTTTTCTTGCAAACGCTGCAAATCATTGACCTCCCCTTGTATGATGTCAATATGAGCCAATGCCCCCATACTTGCTTGTATGGTTTTGGGGTTAAATGGGTCTACACAACCATTCATCAATAGAATTTGCTGATGACCAAACCAAGATGCTGTTCGAATAATGGTACCTAAATTTCCAGGGTCTTGAACGCCATATAACGCCAAACATGACGATTTTATGTGGTCAATGGTTTTTGTCTTGGGCATGGGAAAAACCGCCATGGCTCCCGCTGGATTGTCTAGGGTTGTTATGCGCTTTCTCTCTGCCAATTCAATGCGTTCTGCATTAGAAAACAACAAAGCATCGGACTCGTCGTGCACAAAAAGTTCTTCGGGTTCAAAGCCAATGTCAATTAAGTCTTTGACCAATTTATTACCCTCTGCAATAAACAACCTGTCATTGTATCTATGCTTCTTGTTGTGGAGCCGCTTTATTCGTTTTTCTTTGGCTTTAGATAAGCTCATATCAAGACTTTGTATTCAATTCATTGTAACCACCCAGTAGTATAGGCATATTGTTGTAAATATGACCAGCCTGCACACCAAACATCACGGGAATTCTCAGCTCAGCCGCATGACTGGCAATAATCTCTTCAGCATGCCAACCAAATGGGATGTTATGGTCATTCATATCGGTCATCCCTCCTACCGCGATGGCAGAAAATTTATTCAACCATTGACTGTTACGCAATGCCCACATCATACGATCTATGTGGTAAAGATACTCGTCAATTTCCTCTATAAATAAAATGCATTGCTCATCCTTGGGGAAGGGCATTGAAGATGAGCCTTGCATGCTGTAAAGCATAGACAAATTTCCGCCCCAAACAGATCCTTTTAATTGCTTAATGGTACTTCTAGAGTGCTGTTGAACATCGACAACACTCGGGTTTCCCATAAGTAGATTGATGGTTTGCTCAAAAGCTAATGTATTGGTTGATTGAAATAATGTGCCCATGGGGGCATGAATAGACATCAACCCAGCATTCTGAAAAAAGCCATGCATATAGGTTACATCACTAAACCCAAGCAACCATTTGTTTGCTGACAAAACATCCTCGTACGTAATGCCTTTCATCATACGCACGGTTCCGTATCCCCCGCGCATACACCAGATGGCTTTAACACTTTCATCTTTAAGCGCTCGACGAAAATCTTCATGCCGACATTGGTCATCACCTGCAAATTGGTGATGTACCGGACCGATGGTATCTCCATATGTCACCAAAAAGCCTTGAGCAGACAACCATTCTGTAAATGGACGAATATCTGTTTTTGAAACACTTCGAGCGGTGGACAACAAATAAATGGTATCGCCTTTTTGCAAGCTTGGCGGTCGCCTCATAAATTGTTGATTACGGGGTGTGAATGATGGTGAATGTTTTGCGCAAATGACCACTTTCTAACACCAAGGTATAAACACCTGAAGCCATCGCATTCATATCAACTTCAAGGTGGTTGTCATTGGACTGCCACGATTGACGGTAGCGAACCTTGCCGCTCATATCAACCATTGATACATCATATGCTGTTGTGTAATCACCTTTTCTCTCCAAAAACAATGAGCCATTGGTTGTTGGATTGGGATAGACCATTATGTCTAACGTTGATGTATGACTAAGCACGCTGGTTGAGAAATAAACGTCGTTGCTGTAATCGCCGCCTTCAATTTCATTACCTGCTTGATTGAGATAAAAATTGATGGTTGTGGGGCGACGCTGAGATTGACCAGACCCTTGGGTGTACACTTGAAGCATTTTCGACTCGTTCACCTCTCCTTGAGATAGATTAAAAAACGAAAGCAGCATAGCGTTTGCTGGCTGCCCATCAATAAAAAAACTATCAATGGTAGTGACCGTATGCTCTGCAATTATGGCAGGCACATTGGTATAACCCGCAAGCTGTGTAGTCAACGTGCCAAATGAAACAACTGTATCGTGTGTAATAATGGTTCGCTTCCAAGTTCCCGGTTCATCTTCCAAGAAAAAAGCTTGAACCGTCAATTCAAAATCAATGTTTGCATCCACTTCGCTGGACCACGCACTTCCCATATTCAATGGGTATTTAACCACTGGAGCGTTGTTGCCAAAATAATTGACGGTATTTAAAATTTTTAAAGTGTCATTGGGCTGTCCGGTTAAGCTTCCCAACTCAAATGTCTCAACATCAGTCTCAATACCCAAAAAGTAGTACCCTGTTGCATCTTTTTTATAATAAGCCATTGCCCCTTCAATGACCGCATCTGATAGAGATGTTTGATACTGAATCATGGCTTCTGCATCGGGAAAACTTGGGTTGTTGTCGTAAGGCTCAAATTGTGTAATGCTATCGATACCAAATGGTAAGGTATAATTCCAAGATTGCCCTTGAGAGGCAGATATTGCAGGCATAGCAAGGTTGTTATTTCCAAAAAACCTAATCGAATGCGCCGTATCA
>JAIUMB010000188.1 GCA_022565745.1 Cryomorphaceae bacterium
GAGCACATGCAAGACGCCGGTATTGAAAACAAACACCTGCTCCTACCCATACAGGGCTTGCCCTCCGGTATGTACACCATAGAAATCATAGGTGATGAACGGCATGTGGTGAAGGTGCGGGTGGAGTGATTTAATAATGTTTAATTTAAAAAACCTTCGAAATGAAAAATGTCAATAAGGTTTTAAACGTAAAAGAAAGGGTAAACACAATGAACAGTGATTCAAAGTATCTAAGTAATGGCGTAAAGAACATTAATATTTCAAAGTTACTTTTGGGAATATTGTTTATTCTTCACTCATTTTCAATTATAGCACAACCCATACGCTATTTCAGCCATGATTCATTCGTTTATGATGTATTGCCAACTGAAAATAAGGACTCAGTATGGGCTGCTACATCAGAAGGCATACGGTTATATACCGATAACGGATTGCAGTCTCAGCTTTTTAATACCGGTTTTCAGCCATTGAAGATTGCAAAAATCAATAACAATTTGTATTTCGGAGGCGAAGACTCTATTGCAGTATTTGATGGATCTCAGTGGACATATTTAAAAGGTAACGGTCTGCCTCAAAGTTTTCACGTTTTAGACATGGCTGTACTCAACAATGGCCTTTGGCTTTTAATCAATACACAGCTTTACAGAATGGTAGGCAACTCATTTATAAACATGATGAGAACTGGCAATGCATTGGAAGTAGGTAATAATCGTTTATTCCTCAGTAATGAAAATAGAAGTGAAGGCACAATTGGAAGCGAGTTTTTTAATGGTCAATGGCATGATCTTTCAAATTCATCTACAACCAGCACTGTAAGAGAGTTTAATTCAATAACGTACATTGGAAATAGCTTGTTTGGTATTAGATCAGCAGGCCCGGGTTCAAGTCAAGTATGCAAGTACATAAGGCATTTAGATGAGTGGGAAACTATAGAAGGATACGGAAATAGTTTGGGACATACAGGTGACGGTTATTTGTATTCTTTTGGCAATAGGATGGGTTTAAAAATCAATCCTCAAACGTTTGAAGTTGAAGACACCTTAAGATTAACACATGAGGTGTTTTTTGAGTCGAAGACAGAAATTACAAGGAGTACGCCAATATCTTTTAACTTTAAAGTGCGCTCTACCAATGGAAGTATTTTTTTTCCGGCAACTTTTCAGGAAATAGTAAGCTACAGTCAACATGTTTCAATGCCTATACAAATCAATAAATTTACCAACTCGTATGTAGAGTGGTATCCTGATTTGGCTTCTAGGTCATTTAAATCTCTGTCGGTAAATTCATTAAATGCGCCATTGATATCTTCTGGTATAGTTGGTAGAGATGCCAATAACATCAACCACGTAAAGATAAATGGCTATAACGCTATGTCTTTCATTTCACCGCTTATTTCAGGAGAAGTTGGAGGACAAGAGTTTTCAAGACACACCCAAGGCAATATTTATTCAGAAGACATTTCTTTTTCCGGACCAATTAGTAATGTTTATGATTACAATTATGTCCGTAGATATGACAGGGTTTGGAAACTTACCCGCGCTGAGGTGCAAAATCACAAAGCAAACTACAACGACCCAAATTATGTAATGCCTGATGATATAAGAACTTGGCCTGGGAATGGCGATTATAGCAAAGGTGAAGGGCATATTTTGGCGCCATATGAAGATGTGAATAACAACGGTCTATACGAACCGGAATTGGGAGATTATCCCATTATTAAAGGTCATGAAGCAGTATATGTTATATTCTCAGATAAGCGTGGTTCTATAGATTTAATGCCATGGGCAACATTGGAGTATCACCTTATGATGTATGCTTTTGACTCTACAGAGATACCAGCTTTAGATAAAACGGTGTTTTTAAATTACAGAGTTTTTAACCGTGGTTCCTCTACGGTAAATAACGCGCGTTTTGGTTTGTATGCAAATTGGAGTATTGGTGAAATTCCGGGCTTATCTGTAACAGGTTCTGATAGTATACTACAAACTTTTTTTGGTTATCCATTGGATAATTCCATGCAAATGCAGTCCTATAATGGTCAACCTGTGGCAATTGCCGGAAAGATTCTCAATCAAGATTTACTAGGACATATGATTGGAACAAATGCCGGTTATCGGTTGCTAACCTATGGAATACAAGATGAAATTACGGCATTAGACTTTAAATGGGGTGACGGTACTTCTCTTGTGCGCTCAAGCCCCAGCGGACTTGGTGACCAAAATAATGGAAGGGGATACGTAAATTCAACAGTATCGTCGCACTGGCCTACAAAATGGGCTTTTAATCGTCCGGATAACTGGTATGAATATAACTTTAACTCAAATCAAACATCAACAAGTATACCTATAACTGATTTGGGCAATATTGAGCCAGGTACACATCGATGTATAGAAATTGCTCTTTCACACAGCTACGACTCCGGGACAGCTACTCCGGATTTAACTACTGCCATAGACAATGCCATCAGTCATGTAAATATAGCCAACGATGTGTATCACGACTTCAATGCAGGTTGTTTGGGGGTGTATTTATCAAATAATAATACCCTTGAAAACGCTTCTCCGAATTTTAAAACTTATCCAAATCCGGTTGTTACAGGTAGAGAGTTTGTCATAGAGTCCGATATACGTATCACACAAGTTGAAATTATTTCAATGTCGGGTATACGTCAAAGTTTATCGGTTCATTCAAGCCAAAATTCCACAACTGTTTATATCCCTAAGGATATTGCTTCTGGTGTGTACGTTGTACAAATACACAATGAAAAGGGCAGTGTTTATCGTGAGAAGTTAATGGTCGTGAAAGAATAAGTAATTAAGCTGATTCACAACTGTCCAAAACAATTTTTAGGCAAGAACGTACCATAATTTTATAATTTATAGAGTCATATACAGCCATTGAAATGACTCTTAAATGCCTTGCACAAGTTTGACAATCAATATGAATACGGAGCGATAAATAATTTAGCCGATTACAATTCCACTACATGAATATATTTGCTTTACTTTCGGCACATAAATTGGACGAAAGAAGTTTATAAAAACCATCAACATGAGAATACTATTAATATGTGCATTGTTGTCTGTAGGCTCACTGCATGCGCAATTGCTTAATGCCAATACAGAGATCTTTCACAGCGACGACAAAAGCAAAGTGGCTTTTAAAGTCAATAAAGAATTGGAGGTGTACTCTCAACCCAAGGACAAAAGTGGTTGGTTTGCGGTAAGAATGATTGTGCTGGTGGAAAAGGCCTCTGTTAGTGAAGAGGATTTGTTGGCTTCGGAGAGTTTTATATTTGATTTAGACGGTGAGAAGATTGGAGCCACGGTGAATGAGATAACTTTGTTGGAAAAGGCTAAGGCCCAAGGCAGAAAGAACAAAGACAAGTGGATGACAGTCATAGAGGGACAGGTATTTAAAACGAAGTTTGCGCGTGGAACGGTACCGGAAATCGCTTTTCAAGATTTATTCACTTCCGGTAAAAGAGGTATGATGGCCCGTCAAGTGGACGACTACATCGATGAGCACCGATTGATTCGCGAAGACATTGGCGAGTATTCTTTCTACCCCATTTACCGTGAAAATCACGCACTCAAGCGCGATAAAGATTTTAAAATTCTGTTGGTGTACAAAAAAGGCGGCTCATTTTATGGTATTGTTACACATGATTTTCCTTTGGACATTCCAGCTAAGACAACCAAAGAAGACCATCCCATCTACATGTATTTTCCTGTAATGAAAGCCAATGACCGCGACCTCAACGAGATTTTTGAGCTTGTGTTTGATTTCATTGCGCTTTAGGGTTTGATCATGTGATTCGCACGCGTGGGCTGCTGATGCACGCGCGGGAGCAGGGGAGCACGGAGGCACGGATGGAGTAGTCGGGGGTTGGGTTTGCGAATGCATATAAAGGCCAATATTTGATTTGTAATAGCCTTAGGATTGTATCTGTTTGGAGGTTTGGAGGTTTGGAGGTTTGGTTTTGCGAATGCTTTGCAAGCATGGAAGCATGGGGTGCTGCGCACGCTTGGGGCGCTGCGCACGCATGGGTTCACGTATGGCAGTAATGGCTTGATGGATTAGTCGGGGGTTGGGTTTGCGAATGCATATAAAGGCCAATATTTGATTTGTAATAGCCTTAGGATTGTATCTGTTTGGAGGTTTGGA
>JAIUMB010000189.1 GCA_022565745.1 Cryomorphaceae bacterium
ACATCTTACATCCTACATTTTACATTTTCTAAGACGCGATAAATCGCGCCTCTACTTATCCATCGTAATAATTTTACCTCCTACATTTTACATCTTACATCCTAGATCTTACATCCTACATTTTACATTTTACATTTTACATTTTACATTTTACATTTTACATCTTACATTTTACATCCTACATTTTACATCCTACATTTTACATCCTACATTTTACATCTTACATTTTACATTTTCTAAGACGCGATAAATCGCACCTCTACTTATCCGTAAATCCCCACTCCCGTGCTCCCGTGCCCCCGCGCAGTTCATCTCCAACCGTTTCAATCTATTGGCCATTTATGTAATCAACACGCCCTATCTTTGACGCTTTAAACCACAAACGCATTTAAAATATGGGACAACTACTCGAAGGTAAGGTCGTGCTCGTTACAGGAGCGAGCAAAGGTATTGGCAAAAGCATTGCTCAAGCCTGCTGTAATCATGGCGCCTCAGTGGCGTTTACGTTTTTGTCTAACGTTGAAAAAGGCCAAGCATTGGAAACCGAATTGTCGGCCAACGGCAATAAAGTCAAAGGTTACCGTTCCGATGCCTCGGATTACGAACAAGCACATACACTCATCGATGACGTGGTGAAGGAATTCGGCCGTATCGATGTGCTTATTAATAACGCCGGTATTACCCGCGATAACCTCTTGCTTCGTTTGACCGAAGAGGATTTCGATAAAGTCATCAAAACCAACCTTAACTCCGCTTTTAATCTTACCAAAGCGGTGACCCGTACCATGATGAAACAGCGCAACGGCTCCATCATCAACATCAGTTCAGTGGTGGGCGTACGCGGCAATGCCGGACAAGCCAATTACGCCGCATCAAAAGCCGGTATGATTGGGTTGACCAAGTCGGTGGCCCTTGAGCTCGGTTCACGCAACGTACGTTGTAACGCCATCGCCCCGGGATTCATCGAAACCGAAATGACGGATGTTCTCGATGAAAAAGTTGTACAGGGGTGGCGCGACAGCATTCCTTTGAAACGTGGCGGAGACCCCATGGACGTGGCCAATGCCTGTGTATTCCTCGGCTCAGATATGTCGGCCTATGTCACCGGACAGGTACTGAATGTCTGTGGAGGCATGTTGACCTAATCACAAAGTTTAACTGTTGGAATGATTCAATTTGCGTATCCTGTTTGGGCCTTGTTCATTGCTGTTGCTGCGGCACTGGGTTTGGTGTACGCTATTTATCGACCAGCATCTAATGTATTTTCACCCGCAAAGCGCCTTTTGTTAGGTGCTTTGCGGTTTTTTTCGCTCTTGTTGGTCATTTTTCTCATTTGGAAACCACAAATGAAAAAGACCGTGCGCGAAACCGAACCACCCATTATTGCCGTGGCTCTCGACCAATCGCGTTCCATGACCTTACACTTGTCTGATACCCTCAACGCTTTTGTTGATGTGAAAGACAAGTTGCAAAAAGCCTTAGGTAACACCTTTGAATTCGACTACATCGGTTTTCACGAAAAGGTGTTCCCCTTTGACACCAATGGCTTTGTGGGCAACGAAACAGATATATCAGCCGTTTTGCGCTATGCGTCGAAGCGGTATATGCCCGATCGCTTAGCCGCTGTTCTCTTGCTTACAGACGGGATTTCCACCACCGGAACCTCGCCTTCATCAGCAGCTAATGCGGTAGAATCACCAATCTATGCCTTGGTCTTTGGCGATACTTTACCCTCCACCGATGCGACGGTAGAGCGGGTGGTGCACAACAGCTTTGTATATGCCGGTAATCAGTTAGAAATCATGGCTGATTTGGTATTTTTGGAAAGCGAGGGACAGCAACCTACCGTACGAATCCTACGCGGTAAAGAAGAAGTTTACCGCAAAACACTTGACCCCATTACAGGGGCGCGCGACTTTCGACGTATTCAGACCAATATCCCCTCGTCTACGCAAGAAGGTCTGCTTGATTACACCCTAGTAATTGAACCCTTGGAAGGGGAGAATTACCTCGACAACAACACACACCGTTTCTATGTCAACGTCATGCGACAAAAGAAACGCATCCGCATTTTGGCCGGTTCGCCACATCCCGACTTAGGCGCCATTCGCTTGGCGCTATCGGCCTTGGAACATTACGATGTAGACATTGCCATTGGCGATAAAGCCACACCTGAAGATGCAGATGTTTTGGTATTACACAATTACAAACTCACCGCTGCGGAAAAAGCATACGTGCAAAAACAGCAAACAGGGGTGTTGCATATTCTTGGACCCAACAGCGATGCAGACGGTTTGTTGGATGTTGTCAACCTAAAGCAATCGGGCGATTTTGAACGCATACGTCCATCGTTCAGCAGCAATTTCACATCCTTCCGTGTGGATGAATGGTGGTTGACCAATGGCAGTGAACTACCACCGTTGCAATCGTATTTTTCTAAGGGCAGTGCCGGAAGTCGCGCTGAAGTGATGGCCGTATCGATGATACAAGGCATAGTTACTGAACGGCCCGCCATTGTGACTGGTACGGTAGATAACCTTCCGGTGATGGTGGTTAACGGACTAGGCATTTGGCAATGGCGCATGCATGCCTTTCGCGAAACCGACAGTCACGATAAGTTCAATCAGTGGATTTCGTCCTTTTTTCGCTATCTCGGATCGGTGCAGCGCAAAGAACGCTTGCAGCTCTTTCACACTGAACGCATGCGCGAAGGACAAAGCATCAACATCGATGCCCGCGTATACGATGCAGCCTTTGAGCCGACCACCGCCGCTGAAGTAACGCTCGACATCTATCAAGATGGTGAGGAATTGTACAATTACACCTTTTCCCCGTCGGTCAATAAATATAGCCTAAACATTAAAGGACTGCCGTCTGGCACATACAAGTACGAAGCACGTGCAACGTTGGGCAATGAAACCTTTCGCGCCAGTGGCAATCTCATCGTTGAGTCATATCAGGCCGAATTCATCCATACCACCGCGAGGATAGATGAAATGCGAGCGTTGGCGAAGGCCACAGGTGGAGCGGCCAAGTCTTACGAACAAACCGACGCCTTGGTAGAGGCCATGAAAGACATCAAAGCCAAGGCTGTCATTAAAGAATACCAAAAACGATCACCACTCATCGACTTTTGGTGGTTATTGTTGTTACTTTTGTTGAGCTTAACGGCTGAGTGGTATCTTCGCCGTCGAGCCGGATCTTATTAATCCAGTCATTTAAACACGAAAAAAGCAATATCATGCCTAGAAAAAGTTCAGTATTATTAATTGCCGGAGCCGTTGGGCTTTTGGTTTTGGTCATTTTGTGGAACAGCATTACCACCGTCATTGAATCAGGTGAAAAAGGCGTCATTTTCCGTCCATTTTCTGGAGGTCTTGACAAAGAACACCAACTTGGTCAAGGATTTCACCTTATTGCACCTTGGAACGAAGTTTTTAAATACGATGTAAAAGTACAAGAAGCCACCTCCGTTATGGAAGTACTGAGTAAAAATGGTTTGACCATTCGTTTGGAGGTATCGTACTGGTACCGCGCCGATGAAAATCGTATAGGTTTCTTGCACGATGAAATTGGATTGAATTACCATTCCAAAATTGTAGCACCAGCCATGCGTTCTGCAACGCGAGAGATCATCGGTAAGTATTTACCTGAAGAACTCTACTCCAGCAAGCGAGAAATCATCGAAGACGAAATGCTCAATCGCGCCCGTCGCACCATTGAAGGCAAACACATCATGTTGGATGATGTCCTTATTCGCGATGTGTCTTTACCACGATCACTACAGGATGCCATTGAGAAAAAACTCAAGCAAGAGCAAGCCTCATTGGAGTACGAGTTCCGATTGGAGCAAGCAGAAAAAGAAGCCGAGCGTCAACGCATCGAGGCTGAGGGTAAAGCCGCTGCCAACAACATTGTTAGCCGCTCACTCACTGAGGCCATCCTCAAAGAAAAAGGCATCATTGCTACCATGAAACTTGCCGATTCTCAAAACGCCAAAGTGGTTGTCATCGGTTCTGGAAAAGATGGACTGCCGCTGATTTTGGGGAATAACTAGGGCTGCGCGCGGAGGCTGGCGCCTGCATGGAGTACTGCGTACGCATGGGGCGCTGCGCGCGCATGGGTTCACGTATAGCAATAATTGCCGGATGGTAT
>JAIUMB010000190.1 GCA_022565745.1 Cryomorphaceae bacterium
GACGCCACCAGTTTGTCAGCATACTGGCGGTACATGGCTTTGCGTTCACTCTGGCGGTATGGACCGTATTCACCACCCGCTACCGGACCTTCGTCGGGGGTAATGCCACACCATTCCATGGAGGCCTGAATGTAATCTTCCGCACCGGGCACATATCTCGTTTGGTCGGTGTCTTCAATGCGCAGAATGAATTGACCGCCGTGTTTTTTGGCAAATAAATAATTGTAAAGTGCCGTGCGCACACCGCCCATGTGAAGCGGCCCGGTTGGTGATGGAGCAAATCTTACGCGTACCATATTGTGTTGTTGTAGTAAGGTTACAATCTATGTTTTCTATTTAACAAATTGATCAAGTAAGTTCGAGAGCAATGTCTTCGGACTTTACAGACAATCATCACGTAGAAATTGTTATAAAACTTTAAAAACAGTCGGCAAAGATACAAGTTCTATCATTCTTTTGCCGTTTTCAAACAAAAAATCCCCATCTTTGTCAATTGGTTATGGTCTTAGAAATACGGGCCGACCAAAACACCTGAATATGACCGAAGCGCTTTTACAAATACATCGAAGAATTGACGAGTTCATTGCGCGCTTTTATAAGCGCAAGGTAATGGAGGGGTTGGTGCTTTTGGTCATTTCTGCATTGGCAGGATTTCTCATCATGGGGGTGGTGGAATACCTCACGTGGAGCTCTTCTGCGGTGCGCTTTTGGCTCTGGGTGTCTTATTTGTTGGTGCTGCTTGGCGTCTTTGCTTGGCGTGTTGTCCTCCCTTTTATGCAGTCGATGGGGTGGATCAAGCGCATGGACAGGCGATCAGCCGCTATGCTACTCACAGTAGAACTACCGGAAATGCGCGATCAGTTGATCAATGTGCTGGATCTTGGCAATGTTAAGGGCGGTGAACTGCTGATTGCGGCGATTGAGCAAAAATCAGAGAAGCTGGCCGCCTTGTCTTTTGTAAAAGCCGTGCGCAAGGAACAACTCGTTCGCTTCTTGAAAATAAATGCCGCCGTGATTGCCGTGTGGGCACTGTTGCTCTTGTTTGATTTTGGACAGGCCTTGTTGCAATCGGGCAACCGTGTGATTAATTACAGTACACAATACGAGCGACCGGCACCTTTTCAGTGGATTTGGGAAAATAATGACGTGCAGGTCAAACACAACGATGCTGTTGAGCTTATTTTTGATACCGAGGGAGATGTAACCCCGGAAAGTGGCCACATAGTTATGAATGGTCAGCGTTTCCCTTTACAGCGCAGTCAAGGTCGCTTTGTGTTTGAATTGCCAAGGGTAAAAGATGCCATTCATTTTAGCGTTCATGCCGCCGGTGTATCTTCAAAAAACTACACGTTAACCCCTTTGTATTATCCGAGTATCATCGATATTGAAGTGGAGGTTGTTCCACCGAGCTACACCGGATTATCGGCCTCTGTATTTCGCAGTGGGAATGTCACCGTGCCCAAGGGAAGTGTGTTGAAGTGGAATGTGCAAACCCGACATACGGATTATGTGCTGATGGAAACCGACGAGCAGCGCGATTCCATGCAGCGCGACAACAATCGTTTTGCATTTGAAAAACAAGTGCAAGATGCCATGGACTATGTATTGTTTTTGCAAAATCCTGAGCAAGATATTGAAGTGAATCAGCCTTATGCCATTGATGTCATCGCCGATAGAATGCCGGAGTTGGATGTGGAGTGGTTGACCGATGAAGGGGATTTGGACTTTGTGTCGGCATACGGCAGTGCCTCTGACGACTACGGCATTCGCGTGGTAAGGCTAGAGTACAACGTTGGTGATGGGTTTAAAACTTTAGAACAGGTAGCAGGAAATGCCCGCCGACAAGTGCCATTGCGGTTTACTGTCAATCTCAAAGACGAATCTTTTCCGGAAGGCAAAGAAATTGTGCTGCGTGTGGCTGCCACCGACAACGATGCTGCGGGGGCAAAAACCACTTATAGTTCGACATTTACCACCAGAAAACTATCCCGACAAGAACGGGAGGAAAAACGCAAAGAAACCATTTCTCAAAGCGGTTCGGCTGTGGAGAAATTCACCGAAGAACGCCGCCGACAGCGCGAAGAGAGTCAGGCCATCATCGACAAGCGCAAGTCGGGAGACCCCATGCAGTTTAAAGACGAAGAGCAGTTGAAAGACCTGATGAAGGAGCAAGAAAAGAGCTTAGACGAAACCATCAAGGCATTGGAAGAGCTGCAGCGCGAGTTGGAGCAGTCAGACGATCCGCAAGACCAAGAAATGGCCGAGCGCGTGGAGGAGCAGAAGAGTGAATTGGAAAAGCTAAGAGACGAAATTCGAGATTTACTCGAGAAAAATAAACCGGAAGAACTGCTGAAAAAGGCCGAAGAGATTCAGCAAAAAATGGACGAACGTCAACGCGAGCTCAAAACCGAGCAAATGCAAATGGAGCAAATGAACAGTACCCGCGACATGCTACAAAGCATTGATGAGTTGCGACAAATGGCCGAAGAGCTTGGCGACATGGATATGGATGACGCAGAATCGCTTGAAGAACTGGAGGAGCGTTTTAAAGATTGGGAGAAAAAAGCCGACGACGCCATGGAGAAATTTCCCGAGATGAAAGACAAGCTCAAAGAGGAGGGATTTGATGAAAAGAAAAAGGAAATTAAGGACAAGATAAAAGAGGGTAAAGAAGGTGATGATTCGCAGAAAAAAGACGATGCCCGCGACGATGCCAAGAAGAAAATGGATAAGATGCAGAGCGAAATGATGGATGCGTTTATGGAAACACAGCAGTCGGCCGCCAAGGAAAACATGGAGCATTTGCGTCAGTTGCTAAAAAACCTTTTGGTGCTGTCATTTGAACAAGAGGGAATTTCTGAAGACGCTTCTGGTTTACGCGCCGAAGCGTCCTTACTCAAAGGCATTGTAGAGCGTCAGCAAAAAATGCAGTTGGCCAGCGAGCACGTCATTGATAGCTTGTATGCATTGGCCGAACGTGTACCGGAAATCGATGCCAAAGTGCGCAACGAAGCCCGTGAAATGATTAACAACATGGAGCGCGGTAAATCCGAATTGCAGAACGATAAGTTGAATAAATTTGGTGGACACATGAAAGGCGCCATGAAGTCGTCGAATGAGCTGGCGTTGTTATTAGACGCCATTTTGCAGCAAATGATGCTGGATATGAGTAACGACATGCCCGGAGAGCAGAACTGCCAAAAACCTGGAGAAGGTCAGCCCGACATCAGCGACTTGCTCGACGAGCAAAAGGGCATGGGCGAGGAAATGGGACAAGATGAAGAAGGTTCCCAAGACGGCGATGATGGAGAAAAAGGGAAAGATCAACAAAGTGGTGAATCCGGGGAGAGCGGTGACGACGCCAAAGAGCAAGCCGAAGCCGCTCGTCGATTACAAATGATGAAGCGTCAAGAAGAAATTAGACGCAACCTTTCACGTATCATGGAAGAAAAAGGCATGGGTGAACAAGGTAAAGAGTTGGAAGAATTGATGGAGGAGCAAGAGCGCGACATCGTATTGGGCAAATCGCGAAGAGAGTTGCTCGAACGCCAGCGCGAGATAGAAATCCGTTTATTAGAATTCGAAAGAGCCATGCGCAAACAAGACGAAGACGATCAGCGCGAAGCCGAAACGGTAAAAGAAGAGCGTGTAATGCCACGCAATCCCCACGAGGAATACCTGCGCAAGAAAATGGAAGAAATCGAACGCATCCAGCGCTCACCATTCCGATTTACACCTTATTATGAGGAGAGGAGAAGGCGGTTGATACAGTAGAGTGTTTTTTATTTTGGCAGTATATGCGCATTCGTCTTTTATTGGCCAATAGATTGAAACGGTCAATAGATTGAAACGGTCTGAGGTCTGAGGTCTGAGGTCTGAGGTCGGGGGTCTGAGTTAGACGGATGGTAATGCTATGCACGCATGGAGTACTGCGTTCGCATGGGTTGCTGTCGCACGCATGGGGTACTGCGTACGCATGGTTTACGAATGTATATAAAGGCCAAATATTGGTCTTTACATGCATCCGTAAAACCAAACCTCCAAACCTCCAAACCTCCAAACTTCCAAACCTCCAAACAGATACAATCCTAAGGCTATAACAAATCAAATA
>JAIUMB010000191.1 GCA_022565745.1 Cryomorphaceae bacterium
AATAAATAATTTAACCTATGCCATGTCTACCAGGCATCTTCATCCTCGTCTTCATCTTCAAAGTCTTCGCTAGAGGGAAAATCATTGCCCATAAAGGTTTTGGCGGGGGGTGTTTCAGGCAATTCGCCAATGGATGCCACCAAACCGGGTTGAGAAACGTCTTCAGCCAACTTAACGCGTTCGATAAAAAAGGTCCACAAGGCTATAAAATCGTAGACATAAACCAGTCTGTTTTCTCTAGAGAATACGTCTTCAATATTTATGCTAAACATGGTTTGGGATTCTACTTTAGGGTCAAAAACTTCCATTGGAATCTCTTCGGTTGTTTCCCACTCACCCTCAACATGGTAAAAAGAAGCCATTTCTCCTTTGCTTAAGTCAAAATAATCTACCAATAAGTTGTGCAAGTCGAAAAGGGATTGATCACCGTCTACCACCAGCTGACGCAGCACATTGTTGCGTTCGTCGTCGAGGGTAACCATTAAAGAAAATAGTGCCATTAACTTCGTGTTTAGGTGCGCGAAGATACCATTAAACCTTGTATTGACTGGCCGAAAGTCGTTAGCTTAGGTTGACAGGTCTTTACGATGCATTCAATGATCCAATGTTGCCAGTTGTCATTTTTATTTAGCTTTACTTGATGAGAAGCACGACAGTCCCTTGATCAACGAATCCGCTTCTAATGGGTTTCTAATGGATTCTTAAGTATGCTCTAATCTAGGACTACAATGGATATCCGTAGTTTTGCAGCGTTGAAATTTTAATAAAAAAGAATACTTATTACGACCAACATTTTTCAATCTCGAACTATGAATAATTCAGTTTTTTACTTATTAGTCATGTTGTTTTTAGCAACAGGAGTAAGCGCCCAGAATTTGGGAGAGCGAACAACCTCTCCAGAGCTTCCGTTTTATATTGACCCCATCAAAAAGTTACCGGACTTTGAGTTGGCAGATAAGAAGGAAGGCGCTTTTATTACCGGTTTGCCGCGTTTCGAATTTGATCCCATCCGTGGTTTTGGTGCGGGGGGTAACATTTTCTTGTTTTTTAACGGTGAAAAAGACGATCCGTTTTTCGACTATACGCCCTATCGTCACAGAGTGTCGGGAGAGTTTTTTGTATTCGAAAATGGTCGAATTCGCTATGAGTTCAAATACGATGCGCCGTATATATTCAATTCCAAGTGGCGCCTTCGTGCAGATGCGGTGTACTGGGAAGATCCTAACGCACAATACTGGGGTTTTGGCCGCAGTTCTTCAAATCGTCGCTTGCGGTTTCGCGATAAAAACAATCCTGGCGCGGGCATGGCCACCTTCCGCAGTGTGCGTGATTACGAAGACAATTTATCCATTGCCGAACAAGGCTCAGACGGTGTATGGAGAACCGACCACCACTTCAACCAGTTTATTCAAAGAGAGCAGTTGTACAATTTTCTTGGTGAACGCGTAATGATGGGTGGTAAGTTGCGCTTTATGTTTGGTTACGAAGCCTTGTTTACCAGTTTTGAAAGTTATGGAGGAAAAGTGGCCGAAGAAGCCTTTGACGTAGATGGCAATGAAGTGTCGGCCATCAATAACGAGACGTTGATTGAACAGCAAAAGCGTGATGGTACATGGGACCGCTTTAATTTGAATGGTTTTGATCAAATCGGCGATGGACGCTATAACTTTACCAGTATGCTGGCCGGTGCGTTGATTTACGATACCCGCGACTTTGAACCGGATGCGTCCAAAGGTGTGTTTTTAGAGTATTCGCATGAGTACTCTGCGCCTTGGTTGGGGTCGATGTTTAACTTCAATAAATTTATGATACAGGGACAGTATATCACCACCCTTAAGCGTTGGAAAAACAACAAAAACCGCATCACCTTTGCCGGTTTGGCTGCACTTGGACACGTATGGGGTCCCAACATCAACTTTATTGAAATGTGGGACTTATCGAGCCAAGCCGAAGCAGGAGGTATCCTTGTACTTGGTGGTGAGCGTTCACTCCGCGGTTACAGAGAGGCCCGCTTTATGGCGCCGACCATTGCCTTGGTCAACTTAGAAATGCGTTCACGCCTGTATGATTTCAAGTTGCTTAACCAAAACTTCAATGTTGGATTGACACCGTTTTTCGATTTTGGAAATGTGTTTGACGGGCTTGACAAAATGTCGTTCAAACGCTGGAGAGGAGCGCCGGGTATAGGTGCGCGTATGGCGTGGAACCAGTCTACCATTGTGCGCTTAGATTATGCACAAAGTCCAGAGGGCAGCCAAGTCTTCTTCGGATTTAATCACATATTCTAGGTTTCATATAGGAATAACTAAAAAAACCGGCCATTTGGCCGGTTTTTTTAGTTATTCCTCACAATCAAACACCAATTCTGCAGCGTCTTCGTTGAGTGGTTCATTAAATAGGTCATTGATTTCATCATCCAACTGATCAACCAAACCAATAAAGCAGTTGCTTTCATCGGTAGTGAATCTTTGCTCTGTGTCTGCGCTTGGATCTTTTTTGAAGTTGCACTTGCAATCCAGATCACCACGACATGAGGACATTAGAAACACCGTACAAATAATGAAAACCAAGTGAATTTGTGCCATTGGATTACCCATTCAAAACATTCTTGTTTGTTATCACGAATTTGATTGATGTCTCTCCACGAAGTTGGGATAAAACTTTGCAATGGTTTCAATGCCAATAAAATAGTTGAATAGTCCGTAGTGCTCATTTGGCGAGTGAATGGCGTCGGAGTTTAGTCCAAAACCCATGAGGATGGACTTGGCGCCTAATTTTTCTTCAAACAAGGCCACGATGGGGATGCTGCCGCCTGAGCGAACGGGTACGGGCTTTTTCCCGTAGGCAGATTCCATAGCGTCGCTGGCAGCCATGTAGGCAGGTGTATCGGTAGGAGCCACGTAGGGAACACCGCCGTGGTGGGGTGTTACCTTTACGGTTACGCCCTCAGGTGCGATGCTTTCAAAGTGTTTGACAAATAAGTCGGTGATTTTATCAGGATCTTGAAACGGCACCAAACGCATGGATATTTTGGCGTAGGCCTTAGAAGGAATAACGGTTTTTGCGCCTTCGCCGGTATAACCACCCCACATGCCGTTGACGTCCAGGGTAGGGCGAATGGACATGCGTTCAGGCACGCTGTAATCGGCCTCGCCAACAACACCATTGATGCCGATGGAATTTTTAAAGTCTTCTTCGTTAAACGGGGCACGGCCCAGTTCTTCGCGCATTTCTGTAGATAGCACCTCTACATCGTCGTAAAATCCTTTAACCGTAATACGCCCTTTGTCGTCTTGCAGAGAAGCCACCATTTTAGACAGTAAGTTAAGGGGATTAGGTGCTGCACCTCCGTACAATCCGGAATGAAGATCGCGATTGGGTCCGGTTACTTCCACTTCCACATAGCTCAAGCCACGTAGACCAACACAGATGGATGGCGTTTGATTGTCGATGATGCCGGTATCTGAAATGAGAATGATGTCACAGTCGAGCTTTTCGCGTTGATTTTCAATAAACCAAGCGAGGTTGGCTGAGCCGACTTCTTCTTCTCCTTCAATCATAAGTTTAACATTGCACGGGAGCTCGTTGTTGTTGTTGAGCAACTCAAGCGCTTTTACGTGCATGTACATTTGTCCTTTATCGTCGCAGGCTCCACGGGCAAAAATGGCGCCATCGGGGTGAATGTCGGTTTTCTTAATTACCGGTTCAAACGGAGGTGAGTCCCAAAGTTCAACCGGATCGGGGGGTTGCACATCGTAATGTCCATACACCATGACAGTTGGTAAGCTGGGGTCAATAATTTTTTCGCCAAATACGACCGGATGACCGGGAGTTTCCACAACCTCCACCTTTGGAATACCTGCTTCTTTAAGACGTATGGCAACCATGTCGGCGGCGCGTTTTACGTCGCCGGCATAAGCGGAGTCGGCACTAATGGAAGGTATTTTGAGGAGTTCAATGAGTTCGTTAAGAAATCGATCTTTGTTTGCTTTGATGTATGGATGCATAACTTTTTATTTCTGTTTGCACAAAGGTACGTAGGGTTATGGGCAAAAAAAAA
>JAIUMB010000192.1 GCA_022565745.1 Cryomorphaceae bacterium
GCTTCACATTCATCCGGATTATCAATCGAGCAGGCAACGGCTTCCTCGGCGGTGTAGCCGTTGGATTGCTGACTGGCAAGTAGTTCCTGACTGCGTTTTTCGCCTAAGGCTGCGGTATTCACTTTTGGTGCTTTGGCTTCCTGTAGCTTTTCGGCAGTGATGTTGGGCTCGGTTACGACCTTTTTACCTACCGTAAACTTGATGGCGTCGGTGGCAGACTTCGTACGGAGATAGTACATACCGGTCTTGAGTCCTTTCTTCCAAGCATAGAAGTGCATGGAGGTGAGTTTACCCAAGTTGGGACTTTCCACAAAGAGGTTGAGGCTTTGCGACTGGTCGATAAAGATGCCGCGATCGGCCGCCATATCGATGATGTCTTTCATGCTCAATTCCCAAACGGTGCGGTAAAGCTCTTTGATGTCGTCTGGTATGTTTTCGATGTGCTGAATGCTTCCGTTGGCACGAATGATTTCGTTTTTCGTGTCCTCATTCCACAATCCAAGCTCAACCAAATCCAACAACAGGTGCTTGTTGACCACCACAAATTCACCACTGAGTACTCTACGGGTGTAGATGTTGGAGGTGTATGGTTCGAAGCATTCGTTGTTGCCGAGAATTTGCGAGGTAGAGGCTGTTGGCATGGGGGCGAGCAACAGGGAGTTGCGCACACCGTGTTCTACAACCTCCTTGCGAAGCGATTCCCAATCCCAGCGACCACTTAGGTCTGCGGCGTCAACATTCCAAAGGTCAAACTGGAATTTACCTTCAGAAATGGGCGAACCTTTAAAGGTTTCGTATGCTCCGTCTTGGATGGCTTCGTCTTTAGAGGCACAAAGCGCGGCGTAATAAATGGTTTCAAAGACGTCTTTGTTGAGCTGTCTGGCCTCTTCACTGGTGAAAGGCATACGCAGCATGATAAAGGCATCGGCCAATCCTTGAATACCCAATCCTACCGGACGGTGACGCATGTTGCTGTTGCGCGCTTCGGGTACGGGATAGTAGTTGCGATCGATGACTTTGTTGAGGTTTTTGGTCACTTGGTAGGTCACGTCGTAAAGTAACTGGTGGTTGAATTCACCATCTTCAATGAACATAGGCAAAGCCAAAGACGCTAGGTTGCAAACCGCTACTTCGTCGGGAGAGGTGTACTCTAAAATCTCGGTACAGAGGTTTGACGAGCGGATGGTTCCAAGGTTCTTTTGGTTGGACTTTTCGTTGGCGGCATCTTTATACAGTACGTAAGGCGTACCGGTTTCGATTTGCGACTCCACAATTTTGGTCCAAAGCTCGCGTGCCTTAATGGTTTTGCGGCCTTTTCCTCTTTCTTCGTAGCTTTCGTACAGTTCGCGGAATTTGTCGCCGTAAGCTTCGTAAAGTCCGGGGCATTCGTTGGGGCACATCAAGGTCCACTTATCGTCTTTTTCCACGCGCTCCATAAAGAGGTCCGACATCCACAAGGCGTAGAACAAGTCGCGGGCGCGGTTTTCTTCCTTTCCGTGGTTTTTCTTTAAATCCAAGAAGTCGTTGATGTCGGCATGCCAAGGCTCGAGGTAAATGGCAAATGAACCTTTGCGCTTTCCGCCACCTTGATCCACGTAACGTGCGGTGTCGTTGAATACGCGAAGCATGGGGACAATACCGTTACTGGTACCGTTGGTGCCGCGAATGTAACTTCCAGTGGCGCGAACGTTGTGAATAGATAGTCCGATGCCACCGGCCGATTGAGAAATCTTAGAGCACTGCTTAAGCGTGTCGTAGATGCCGTCGATGCTATCGTCTTTCATGGTCAACAAGAAGCATGAAGACATCTGCGGCTTAGGCGTTCCCGCATTGAAGAGGGTAGGGGTGGCGTGCGTAAAGAACTTTTTAGACATCAAGTCGTAGGTCTTGATGGCCGATTCTATGTCGTCTTTGTGAATTCCAACGGATACGCGCATGAGCATGTGTTGTGGGCGCTCTACAATGCTGCCATTGATGCGTAAGAGGTACGAGCGCTCCAAGGTTTTAAACCCAAAGTAATCGTAGCCAAAGTCGCGATCGTAAATAATGGTTGAATCCAAGCGTTCGGCGTTGGCTTCTATCACCTCCATCACATCGTCGGCAATGAGCGGTGAGTCCAATCCGGTCTTTGGATTGACGTATGTATGCAACATACGCATGGTGTCCGTAAATGACTTTTCGGTGTTTTTGTGCAGGTTAGATACAGCGATGCGCGCGGCCAACTTGGCGTAATCCGGGTGGCGCGTGGTCATGCTGGCGCTAATTTCCGCGGCTAAACTGTCGAGTTCGGTGGTGGAAACACCGTCGTATATTCCCTCGATGACCTTTACGGCCACGGTGGTAGGGTTGACAATTTCGCTCAGGCCATAGCACAATTTTTCTATCCTGGCGGTGATTTTATCGAATTTTACGGGCTCTTTGCGACCGTCTCTTTTGACTACAAACATGGCATTGTTGGGTTAAATGTTAGCAATAGGGTGCGGGTATTGGTTAAAAATCGTCGTCGAAACTAAACGTGTTGGACTTTTCTTCGGTTTTCTCGGTGTTACCGGTTTTGACAAAGGCTTTTTTGTATTCGCCAACACGCTTTTCGAAGAAGTTGGTTTTTCCTTGTAGAGAAATCATTTCCATAAAGTCGAAAGGATTTTCTACGTTGTATTCTTTCTCACACTCGAGCTCAACCAATAGACGGTCGGTGACGAACTCAAGGTATTGGGTCATCAAATCTGAATTCATGCCGATAAGTTTTGCTGGTAAGCTCTCGGTGATGAATTCGCGCTCGATGTCCAATGCTTCAATGATGATTTGACGGATGCGATCTTTGGGAACTTTGTTGACCAGGTGATTATTGTGCAAGTGCACGGCAAAATCACAGTGCAAGCCTTCGTCGCGCGAAATCAACTCATTGGAAAAGGTGAGTCCGGGCATGAGGCCGCGCTTTTTCAACCAAAAGATGGAACAGAACGATCCGCTAAAGAAAATACCTTCTACCGCGGCAAAGGCGATAAGACGCTCGGCGAACGATGGCGACTCAATCCAGCGAAGTGCCCAATCGGCTTTCTTTTTGATGGCGGGGAAAGTTTCAATGGCGTTGAAAAGCTTATTGGCGTCTTCTTTGTCCTTTATATAGGTGTCGATTAATAATGAATAAGTCTCCGAGTGGATGTTTTCCATCATGATTTGAAAACCGTAGAAAAACTTGGCTTCGGTGTACTGTACTTCGTTGACGAAGTTCTCGGCGAGGTTTTCGTTCACAATACCATCAGAGGCAGCGAAAAACGCCAAAACGTGCTTAATGAAATAGCGTTCGTCGTCATTGAGCTTGTTTTCCCAGTCAGATCCGTCTTGGTGTAAATCTATTTCTTCTGCGGTCCAAAAACTGGCTTCTTGCTTTTTGTAAAACTCCCAAATGTCGTGATGCTGGATGGGGAATAATACAAAACGATTTTTGTTTTCTTGTAGAATGGGTTCATTTTCAATTCGTTCACTCATGATTCATTCGGATTTTGAGGTTGTCTATTGTATGTTTTTAGGTGTGGGTGTGGTTTATCCTTTTGCTGATGTTTCAAAGGTGATAAAAATACCCGCTCAAACAAGCTGGTAATTTTTCACAAAAAATCAGAGTTATTAACAATGCAGCGAAATGATGATTCCGTCAACGGTTTGGTTTTGTTGATAACCGGGTCTAAACCGTTATATTTTTC
The DNA here is from genome assembly GCA_022565745.1 of Cryomorphaceae bacterium. Lineage (GTDB taxonomy): Bacteria > Bacteroidota > Bacteroidia > Flavobacteriales > Schleiferiaceae > CSBr16-58. Next base: position 3,705 of record JAIUMB010000192.1, read on the forward strand.
CCTTTTCGGGAAATTTAGTTCACACCAATTGTGAATAACCTTGATGAAAAAGCGATTGGTTTGTGATGTGAACCTTTTTCTGTTGCGCAATCTATTCAAAATGGCAGTTACAAAGATACAAAGTTTGGATAAGGAATAATAGGGTCCTTGGTCATTAAGCTCTATCTGCCTATAACTCTGTCATATTCCATTTTTAAATAATGGGCTGTATGGCTCTTGCGCTTTTTTATCAGCTCCTGAGGCGTTCCGGTAGCAATAATTTCCCCACC
>JAIUMB010000193.1 GCA_022565745.1 Cryomorphaceae bacterium
AACCAAACTCTTCTGATGGCTCAATTCTCAATCGAGCATCGGGCATTGTATTTGGTCCTATATTGACATTGTTGTTTTCTGAATCACCTTGAACGGCGCCATCTGGCGTTAAGATTTGTGCATAGGATGTTGAAGAAAGGAAAAAAGTGCTTAGAACAAATAGAATAGAAGTGTAAAGTCTTTTCATGGTTTTTATGATTTATTTTTGTTTGTCAAACATATTTTAAAAAACTTAAATTTTAATCGTTTTTTTTTTTTTTTTTTTAAAATTATTTTAAAAAAATTAAATTTTTATCGTTTTTTTTTTTTTTTTTGCAAAACCTTCAAAATAAAGTCGTTACAAAATTTTTACTGGTATTGCAGGGAGGTGTTTATAGATTTAATTTGGGTTTTATTATTTGTTTTAACACTTATTTCTATATAGTTACATAAAAAACTAATAAAGTCGCTACAAATTTTAAGTATTAACTTATCCTGAAGGTTTGCGTACTAAGTCCATTTTAAATACAGTCGTTATGTCTTGCCGTACAGCGTAACCAAGCATATCAACTACGAAAAGCACGAAAGACACGAAAAATTGTGCTGCAAATATGTTTAGCCACGAATAACACTAATGATCACGAATGGCGTGATGTGGTCTGAGGTCTGAGGTCGGGGGTCGGAGGTTGACAACTGGCGATACAGGCCTTTTCGCTTTCTCTACAAGACTAAGGCTGTAACAAATAGAATATTGGCCATTAAATGCATTCGCAAAACCCTGCTCCCCTGCTTCCGTGCTTGCAACAGCAACCCATGCGCGCGAAGCGTCCCGTGCCTGCATAGCAGCCCATGCGTACGCAGTACCCCATGCGCGTGTCAACGCGTCATGCCTAAAGCTTTAACAAATCGAATATTGGCGTTTACATGCATTCACAAAACCCTGCTCCCGTGCCTCCGTGCTTGCAACAGCAACCCATGCGCGCGTAGCGTCCCATGCCTGCATAGCAGCCCATGCGTACGCAGTACCCCATGCGCGTGTCAACGCGTCATGCCTAAAGCTTTAACAAATCGAATATAGGTCGTTAAATGCATTCGCAAACCCGACCCCCGACCCCCGACCTCAGACTACACCATACGGCCATTATTACGATAAAAGCCTAAGGCTGTAACAAATAGAGTATTGGCCATTAAATGCATTCGCAAACCTTGCGCGCGGAGCGCCCCAAGCGTGCGGAGCACCCCATGCTCCCATGCTAGCGCAGCATGGCCATTAAATGCATTCGTAAAACCAAACTCCCAAACTCCCAAACCCCCAAACTTCCTCACCAAACAAAATGAACCATTCAGGCATATTCGCGTTTTGATTAATGTTACACTTGTTGTATATTTGATAAGTCTATCACACACACACGCAACACCAATCATTAAAACCTTTAATGCCATGGGATTGAATTTGGAGAAAGCTCTTTTGCAAGAACGGCAAAAAGAAGCGAATGAAGAACAAATATTGCGCGCTTACCTTGATGTACTGAAGCAGGATGAAGATGCTGAAGCGCGCATAGCAAAAAACATCAAACTGCCCAATACGCTTAAACCCACACCGGTGAATATTGATTCGATGGAAGCCGGTAACATCTTTACCGAAAGACAAATAAAAAATATTTGTGTGCGCTATCGCTTGCGCTTCTTGGATGCCGCATTGTTCAAAGGCGATATTCCCTACGAAGCCATCAAAATCATTAAGCAAATTCAAAACAAAGACGGCATTGAATTGAAAAATTTCAAAATAGTGGCACCAGCAGGCTTGTTTCGCTTGAAGTATAAAGACAAAGACCCTATTTTGTTCCTCAACCTCGGCAATGGTTACTATTATAAAATCCACAAGTGGGGAAAAGATCTGCATCCACTGCGTGGTTTGCTGATGTATCCTTTCCGAAATTTTACCACCATGTTTAAGAGCATCATAGGTATTTCGTTTGCTTCTGCCGCCTTGATGCCTTCATCGATCATGATGGGGCCTTACGACAGTTCGTCGTTTCCCATACGAGTGATTTTCTTTTTTTACATGTTTATTGCACTGGCTGGCCTTACATCCTTATACGGGTTTTCACGCTTAAAAAATTTCAGCGAAAAGTTGTGGAATAGCCAATACGACGATTAGTGAGCTTTTCGCGTATTTTATTCCAAAGACTGTAGAGGTTTTTTTGAGGATAAGGCTATCAATGGTAGATGATATTCAAGAGAATCAAAAGAATATTTCTTTCATTAGGATATAGATACCCATTATCAACACAAACCAACCAAACGCTGGTTTTAGTTTGTTGCCATCGATTTTTGAGGACAAGAATGATCCGATAAATATCCCAATGATTGCCATAAGGGTTACTAAAAGAATCATGTTCCATTCAAAGGAAGGATCGGTGAGATTTGGTTCTCCTAAAAAACCCAGCATTGATTTGGCGGCGATGATGACCAATGATGTGCCAACGGCCATTTTCATGGGAAGTTTACTGAGAATGACCAATGCAGGAATGATGAGAAAGCCACCGCCGGCACCGACCAATCCAGTCAGTACACCCACAACGGAGCCTTCAAGCAATATCAAAGGATAATTAAATGTTTGTCCGCCGATGCCTTCAACTTCTGATGCGGAGGTTTTCTTCTTTTTAATCATGCTATATGATGCCAATATCATCAGTACAGCAAATAAAACCATGAGAAAGACATCCTTAGTAAACTTAAAGCTGCCCAAAGAAAAGATGATGTCGGGTAAAGCAGGAACGATGTATGCACGTGTAGCATAGACCGCAATGATGGAGGGAATGCCGAAAACTACGGCGGTACGTATACTAACCAGCTTGCGCTTAAAAAAAGCTACCGAACCAATAGCACTGGTAACCCCTACAATAAATAGGGAATAGCCCGTAGCACTGGTAGCATCTGACCCGAGCAAATAAACCAAAACGGGTACTGTAAGAATGCTGCCACCACCTCCAATCAAGCCAAGGGTAATCCCAATGGCAATGGCGGCGATGTAACCGATAATTTCTAACATGAATCGATAGTGATGATTACTTACTCCTCTTCGAGGATGTCAAGCATATCGCCTTCAACCTCTTGTGGTTGTTGTAGCATGCCAGGCGCATCTTGATTTTGTGCAGGTGCACTGGTGGCGCGATCAATTACTGAACTGCTTTCTTCGGCTTCACCTGGCTGAAAAAGACTGAGGTTCATGATAAGGGCAAAGGCACAAAGCGTGATGGCCAAACCCCAAGTTGTTTTGTCCAAAACGTCGCCGGCCTTTCTTGCTCCGCCAAACAATTGCGAACCACCACCGCCAAAAGTGGAAGACAAACCGCCGCCTTTGGGATTTTGAACCATGATAATAACAATCAACAATATGCTGACAATGATGATAAGTATGCTCATTAATTGAACCATTGCGCTATCTTTTACTTAATTACTTTTCGTGTTTGAAAATGGTTTGCAAATTAACTACTTTTTTTTGGAGTATTCAACTTAAATTTTTACGTATTGTTTAATAAAGAGTATGCTATCGATATACAGCACCTAAGGGCACAGTTGGCAAAATAAAAACATGAATCATTAAAAGAAGTCACCTAAATTAAATAGAAGCTTTTGGATAAGTTACAAAGTGATTAAAATTTGAAAAAATCACTTTTTACCCATTTCTTTCAGTGATTGAATTTGCCTTTTAAACAAATGACTTTTTTCCGGAATATTTAATTGGAGGATTTCGTATGCTTCGATGGCTTTGTCAATCAGACCTTGGTTTACGTATAATTTGGCCAAGGTCTCGGTGATGAGCTCGTTGTCGTCGAGAGGTTCCTTGCTAAAGGCAACCGGAGAACTGGGTCGATCATCCAACATAGGTCTGCGTGGCGGGGTAATTTCCGGTAGTTTCTGCAAAAA
>JAIUMB010000194.1 GCA_022565745.1 Cryomorphaceae bacterium
GAATTTCTTTGCCTGGCGGAAGAGAACGTTGGAACCATAGAATCCGCCATTTCGATAGTTTACACATTACACCACAGGTGGCCATTCCTACGGATACGTTTTATACCGATACCAGCAACTACACTTATTTTGAACAGACCTTTGTAGCCGATGGTGGAGAGCAATACATCACCATGGGCAATTTTTATCCCATTGAGCAAACCCTGTACAAAAACCTCTACACACACGAGGTATTTTCAACGTACCTGGAAGACACCACCATCAATCAAGTAAGTTTTTGGCACATCGATGACCTCAACTTACAACTTGTACCGCAACCCGGACAAGCATTTACGCATAGTAAAGACACGATTATATGCCCTGGTGAATCGGTTGTGCTTTTTGCGCAGTTGGACATTCCGGGAAATTATCTTTGGAGCACAGAAGACACCACATCTTCCATAATCGTAAGTGAACCCGGTACGTATGAGGTAACTGCTTCATGTCCCTGTGGAATTGAATACACGGCACAAATTGAGGTGACCGTACTGGATGAGCTTCCCAATATCTCTCTGCCGGATACGGTGATATGTGAGCGAGAGAACAAATTAAGTGTATCACTACCTGAAGGCCTTCATTACACTTTAAATGGTGAGACCGTTCCTCATCAATTTGATATTTACAACGAAGGTGTTTACGAGCTGTTGGCTCAAAGCGAATGTGAACAATCCGAGCATGTGTTTGAGGTCAATATAGATGCTTGCGAGCCATTCGTGTATATGCCCAACGCATTTACGCCCAACAACGACGGTCGCAATGATTGCTATTCCATCTCTGCCCAACACGTCCACAATTTTCAAGTATATATTTACAACCGCTGGGGGAATGAGGTGTATTCTTCCAAAGACCCAAATTTTTGCTGGGATGGCACGGTAAACGGCACCCCATCCGCACAAGATGTGTACACCTGCGTCATCCTATATTCAGAAACGCCTTCTGCTGGATTGGTAAGGTATACACAAACGGTGACGTTGATAAGGTAGAGTGGTTGGCTATTAAAACTGTGGGTAGCAAATCAAACACAAAATATATTTTTGCTCATATCATTTCCAATACTATCTTTGTCCAAAAGGTCATGTTTATGGCAAAAATGGTTCCTGTTCACTGTAAAGACTGTAAGTCTAACAATGCTTGCTTTCAGTATCTGTCTGCAGAAGAGTTAGATCAGATAGAAGAACACAAAGGTTGTACGGTTTTTAAGAAAGGTCAAGTCATCATGGGAGAAGGCAGCAAGCCTTCCGGTGTCTATTGCATATACGAGGGCAAGGTGAAGTTTACCCGTTTGGGTTCTGAAGGAAAAGATCATATTATACGATTGGGAAGGCCGGGCGATTTGATAGGTTACCGCTCAGTATTAGCCAATGAAGCCATGTCTGCTTCAATTGTTGCTCTAGAGGATACACAAACTTGTTTTATTCCAAAAACCGTATTGTTTGATTTTATAAAATCAAATAGCGGTTTTTCTTTGGCTCTAATGCAGCAAGCCTGTCACGACTTAGGCGAGTCTGGAAAAATGATAACTAATTTAGCACAGAAAAGTGTCAGACAGCGCTTGGCCGAAGTGCTTTTGATGCTTCGCGCTAAGTTTGGAGAAAACGACGAAGGATTTTTAGACATTAAGCTAAGTCGCGAGGAATATGCCAATATGGTAGGAACTGCTACGGAAACATTAATCCGATTAATGTCTGATTATAAACAAGAGGGACTCATTGAAACCCGGGTAAAAAACATTAAAGTTCTTCAACCAGCAACTTTGGCCAATATAGCCCAAATAGAGAATTACTAGATGTCTTAGTCCGTGCATTGTGATTAATCCATTTTGTGCCTATATTGCAAGCCAATATATTTGAAGACATGGAAAAAGAAAAATTTCAAATCGAGTTTCCGGTAAAAGCATCACCAACCATGCTGTTTCCGTTTTTATCTACGCCAAGCGGTTTGGCTGATTGGTTCTCTGATGACGTCAACTCACGATCTGAGGTGTATACCTTTATTTGGGGCGACAGTGAAGAAACAGCTAAAGTCATTAGCAAAAAGAAAAATAAGTTTATTCGCTTCCGTTGGATGGATGACGTGGATGAAGGCAATGATTACTACTTTGAATTTACCATTCAAGTAGATGAACTGACCAAAGATGTTTCCTTGCTGGTAACGGATTTTAGCGAAACGGATGAATTGGAAGAAAACAAACTGCTCTGGGAAAGTCAAATCAATAGACTGCTCCATCACATCGGCAGTTAATCCCGTGACTGTATTCAAAGCACAGTAGATATGTTTTTCAAGGTCAGTACAATGAGTAACTGTACTAAACCATACTCCCTTTTTGTGAAAATCACCATCAAAAAATTCTCAATGTATTACAGGCGTATTTCTCGCATTGCCCTTACTCTATTGGTTTCGATGATGCTTTTTAGTAGTTGTCAGTCTAAAGGGCTGTCAAAAAGTGAAGCAAAAGAAAAGGCATCGTCAATTATTGTTTCAGACTCCGTTGATTTGTGTTTTTTTGTGATTGGCGATTGGGGAAGAAAAGGACAACATGGTCAAAAAGAGCTTGGCAGAACCATGGCGCTTTTTGCAGAACAGTTAAAGCCGTCTTTTATCGTGTCTACGGGCGATAATTTTTATCCAGATGGCGTGGAGAGTATAGAGGACAAGCATTGGAAGGTGTCTTTTGAAGAGCCCTATGGATATGAATCGCTTCAATCCATTAACTGGTATACGGTGCTTGGTAATCACGATATTCGCGGAAATGTGCAAGCGCAAATGGATTACAATAATATTAATGCCAGTTGGAATCTACCAGATATTTATTATTTTCAAACAGTATCTGCGGGCAACGATTCTTTGTTATTGATTTATCTTGAAACCAACTCATTTTCGGCCGGCTATTACCAGAGTGATTCGTATGGCCCTTTTGTAAGAGCACAAGATACTGTAGCACAATTGACGTGGTTGGAAAATCTTTTGAGCAAACACCAAGACAAAAGAATCATCGTTTTTGGACACCATCCTTTATACACTGCAGGCGCTAGGGCAGGGAACAAAAACAGTGTACGCACTCATCTTGAGCCGAGGTTTGAAAAGTATGGCGTACTTGCATACATTGCCGGACATGAACACGATGTGCAACACATCAAACCAAAAGAAAAAACGGTCCATCATTTTGTATCTGGAGCGGGTTCTGCATTGCGCGACATCAAAGATCCTGATGCGGCCATTTTTGCTAAGTCAACCAATGCATTTATGGTGGTTCGCGTGCTAGGAACGCGAACATATATGTCATTTATCGACACAGAAGGCAATGAAATTTATCGTACAGTTTTAGAAAATAACCGATAAATTTTATTATTGTGTTTTGACTTAAAGTGCTCATTACAATTCGCATACATTGTACCTTTGGTGTTAATCAAAACGTTTAATACCATGAAGTGGCTTTATCAAAAGTTATTGCGTCCCATTCTTTTTTTAATGAATCCCGAGTTTGTTCACGACGTATTTGTTCGGGTAGGAGCATTTTTTGGTAAATCTTCTTTGGGGCGCTCCGTGATTGCTTCGATGTACAAATACAAAGGAACAGCAGCAGCAAAAACGGTAGATGGCATCACTTATAAAACGCCGGTAGTGTTGGCAGCGGGTTTTGATTACAATGGCCATTTGGCGTCTATATTAGATTGTATGTCTTTTGGTGGTGTAGAAATTGGCTCGGTTACCGCCAGAGAAACCAAAGGAAACCCTAGTCCTCGACTCAAACGAATGGTGCGCTCTCAAGC
>JAIUMB010000195.1 GCA_022565745.1 Cryomorphaceae bacterium
AGCATTATTTCGCTCAACCTGAACATCGAACTGGCCAGTAGTAGCACTCAGAATGTTACCGCATGCGAGGCGTTTGTTTTCAACGGACAAACCATAACGCAATCAGGCACATATATCGATACACTACTAAATACCAATGGTTGCGACAGCGTGATAACCCTTAATTTGACCATTAATACCATTGACCTCAGCGTCACTAATAACGACCCTGTTCTCACCGCCAATGCCACCGCCCTGTCCTATCAGTGGATAGATTGCAGCAACGACAGCATTCTTCCCGGAGAAACCAATCAAACCTTTACCGCCGTTCGTAATGGACAATACGCGGTGATTTTAAGCGATGGCATCTGTACAGACACCTCAGATTGTTTTAATGTCAATACCGTTGGCGTGTGGACAGGGCATTTAAACAGCCTTCAGCTGTACCCCAACCCAACGGCAGGAAGCATAACCATTAGCGGAGATGCCCTCTTTGGCGTTTCCATCAGACTCATGGACATGCAAGGCCGACAGATTTTTACCGCCTTAGAGGTTGACAATCGAGAGTGGGTCTACGACTTAAGTCACCTTGCAGCCGGCACCTATATGGTGGAAGTGCGTGGCCGTGGAGAGCGAAAGGTTTTTATGGTCGTGCTATTATAAGTCCACACCCCCCTATTCGTCTAAAAACACAAGGGCATAATAGGTTTCTTTCATGACAATACCCCGCGTAAAGCCATATTAAAAGTAATGTAAACATTTGCTTTAAAAACAGATGGCTGGATTATTTTTACTATATTTGGTTTTTGACCATTTCTATTAAACTTTAATTCGCAAAAGTCATGAAGCAACTATTGTTCACTACCGCATTGTTATTTTCCTTCTGCGCAAGCCCCTTATTGGCTCAAACCGATAATGATACGTATCGGAATAAATTATCACTGGGCTTTAAGGGCGGGACAAACTTTGCCAACATCTTTGACAAAGATTCGGAATCGTTTACGAATGACTTTAAGGTTGGTCTTGCCGCCGGTATGTTTTTACAAGTTCCCCTTGGCGATCTATTCGGCATTCATCCGGAAATCATGTTTTCTCAAAAAGGATTTCAAGGAGATGGATCGCTGTTTGGCGTCGATTATGAATTTTCCAGAACTTCTAACTTCATCGATGTACCCCTATTGGTGGCCATTAAACCGTCTTCTGCCGTTACACTTTTAGCCGGTCCTCAATTTTCTTATTTGCTGAGTACTACCGAAGACGTTACCGCCGGAGATTTAGGGGTCGAAATCCTTGAAGAATTTGAAAATCAAGATTTGCGAAACAACATCTTTGGCTTTGCCGCTGGACTTGATTTTAACATCAATCAAATCGTCATCGGATTTAGAGCCAGTTGGGATTTAACCAACAACTCTTCTGACGGAAGCTCTGACGCCATCAGATACAGAAATGTGATTTATCAGGTAACTGCCGGGTTTAGATTTTAAGCCCCGCAACTATTCCCCAAGGGTTAGCACAACCACCGCTAAAACGGAGTAAATCAACAACGTTGTCCAACCGCGCTGTGATGCCAAATCGCGTACACAAAAGCAGTTGTTAATGCTATTGGCCGCCTCTTGCTCTCTGACCAATTCGATCAGTATGCGGTCGTCTGAGTTATTGACGTAACTTCGAAAGCTTCTAACGGAAGTATGCGTGGGTCGCTTAAAACCTTTGGGGCAATTTTGATACGGCGGCACCAAAAGCCAGTTCCGTGATTGAATCCGGAACCTTCGAAATCCTCGAAATGGTGCTATTTCGTAATTACTCATGGGTGAGCCCTCTTCTAAGGTCACCTCCATTCGCTCGGTTGCATCTCTATTGATTTTTACAGACAGCGTTTGCGGTATGTGTCCGTCTGCAGTAATTTCCAGCTGGTACTCCCCCACCATCAGATTCCTCAGCAAATTGATGCCCTGCCAGCGGCTGATCAGCTCTCCATCTGTTGTTTTTAAAACCACATCGGCATGAGATGGGGATACCGTGAATTGCAACACCCCGGTGTGGGGCGTCAATGTAGCATTGATGCTTATTTGATCGCCCCTTTCAATGTCAATGGTTTCAAAATAAGAATCGTAATTGTCGTGCGCCACCTCCACGCGGTAGCGACCAGGTGCCAATTCAATCTCCCGTTGATTGTTGTACGAGCGCCTGTTGACAAACACCTCTGATGCTTCGTGCATGGTAAAAATGCGCAGCCGACCAGTGTTTTTCTCCAAGTCAAATTTGTAGGTGTTGACCTTTCCTTCAAATACACGAATGGTTTGTTTGTGAGACAAATAGCCACTTCTTTGCAATTCAACGGTATAATCCCCGGAGTACAAGAAAAGCGAATACCGCCCATTGGCATCGGTAAGCCCCTTCTCTAAACCATCAATCACCACACGGGCACCTTGTACGTTGGCATCGATGTGTACCACCTCCAAGTCCACTTCCTTCATCTCATAAACGTAATTCACCTGCTGCGGCGATATCGTCAACGGCTCATTGATGGTTCTGTAGCCTTCTCTTTCAATGCGCACCTTCACCTCTCCCGATGGCACATTGACCGTTTTGTTTATGTCTTTGGGAATGTTGTTGACATACAATCGGGCGTTGTCTGGCTTTACAGTAAAAAACACCGCCATCTCATCTTGTCCACTTCGCTCTTCTACTTGATAGTAAAATACGGCCTTTGGTTCTGGACTGATCAAAGCAATCCGCTGTTCGATAAACCCCCTTGCCGCCACAAAAATAATTTGTCGCTGAGGGGTAACCAATATCTCATACCTGCTTGCGCGCTGGTTATATCGCTGCTGATTGATGCCCCCTACTGAAGAGCGGAAGTCCAAATTCTCAATATCCGAGTACACAAGAATCATCGCATTATCGGGATAAGCTGTACTGGCCTGAATGACCGACGTCCCGTCAACCTGTCGCTCAAACACATGAAACTCTTTAAGCTGAGCAAAACCCAAGGAAGCTACACAAAGAAAAAACAGAGTAAAATATTTTGTCATGGCGACAAATATAAGACGAAGCGGCTGGAGTCGTCACAAAATCTGTAGTATTCCATTGCCAACCAATCCGCCGATAACGCTTCGGTTCTACCCTGCCAAAGACAAGAATTACAGGCCACCATCCCGCCATAACACACCTTAAAAGGCCAAGTTGCGACTAAAGATCAGCCGATTTAAAATAAAACCCCACTTCCCCAAACCATTTTTTATTCCTTGATTACTTTTGACTCATCTTTTTACAACACCGACCCATGAACAAAATCGAACACATCGGCATTGCCGTCAAAGACCTCGACGCCGCGGAAGCCCTCTACAGCAAGCTCCTCAACACCCAGCCATACAAGCGTGAAGTGGTAGAAAGCGAAGGCGTAACCACCTCCTTTTTCGCCACTGGGCCCAACAAGATCGAATTGCTGCACGCCACCAATGCCGACAGTCCCATCGCCAAGTTTATCGACAAGCGCGGCGAAGGCATCCACCACATCGCCTTTGCCGTAGACGACATCGAGGCCGAGATCAAGCGCCTACAAGACGAAGGCTTCACCCTCATTCACCAAACCCCCAAAGCCGGTGCCGACGGCAAACGCATCGCCTTCCTCCACCCCAAAAGTTCAGGCGGCGTATTGGTAGAGCTCTGCGCCGACGCCTAAGTCCACAATACCCGCCATCACTAATCGCACATTTTTTTCGCCCTAGGATAAAACGGCACGGCACATACAAGCGCCAATGGTGGGCTATTCATAACCTTGAGGTATAAGCCCTAGGGATGGCACATACAAGCAACAAAGGCGCGC
>JAIUMB010000196.1 GCA_022565745.1 Cryomorphaceae bacterium
ATATCAACCATCACTTTGTTAGGCGGTCATTCCACCATCAATACGATAAATAGATCCGGTGGTATAACTGGATTCGTCTGAGCCTAAAAATAGTGCCAGCTGCGCTATCTCTTCATTGGTGGCATATCTCTTTAAAGGAATCATTTGTTCAAATGCCTTTTTCATTTCTGCACCGGCGCCCGGAGAAAAGCCCTCTTCTAAAGAACGCATCATGCGGTTGTCTACCGGAGAGGGATTAAGTGTGTTTACGCGGATGCCTTTAGAAGCACCTTCTAGCGCAGCCACTTTCATAACGCCATTTACGGCGTGCTTGCTGGCCGTGTATGCCATCATATTGGCTGTGCCTACCAATCCTGCAACGGAAGAATTGATAACAATACTACCACCGTTTGTCATGGCGCTAAAGGCGTGCTTAATGCCCAGCCATACACCCTTGGCATTGACTGCCATCAAGAAATCAAAATCCTTTTCTTCTAATTGATCAAGGGGTTGAACCTTGCCTTCAACACCGGCATTGGCAAAGAAAATATCTAGTCCGCCAAACTTGGCCACACAACGTTCAACCGACTGCTTGTTGTCGAGGTCTTTAGAGACATCTGCAGCCATTCCATCAGCATTGGGGGAGTTGATTTCAGACAAAGCTTTTTTAATGCCATCGCCATTGATGTCGGTGATGAACACATTGGCGCCTTCTTTGAGAAATAGCTTTGCTGTAGCCAGTCCTATGCCTCCAGCTGCCCCTGTAATTAATGCGGTTTTTCCTTTTAGTCTCATAATGAATACGTATTGGTTTAAGTGTTTGTGATTTCACAAATGTATTCATTCTAAGGTATATGAAATATGACTAAATTCAGTTTATCCGTCAAAAAATCGTTATAAATTACCCATTCAGTAGATTGATGAACAGCACGTACTTTTGCACTTATTTTTCACGATGAGAGAGCGATTTAGATCATGTTTACTGCTGGTGTTTTTTTTTATTGCATCGGCACCGATGCAAGCACAGCTGGTGGTAAACACCGAAGCTTCTTTCATTATTGGTGGTAAAGTTGGTTACTACCCACGCTATTTCCGCAATACGCTTATCGTGCGCTCAGGTGGTTTCGCCAATGTGTCGTTGTTGAAACCCCTCAACGACCACCTACAATTAGGCGGTGGTATGGGCGTCATCGTGGCTGAAAGAGAAACCTTTATCCCTGTTTTCGCACAAATGCGTGCCTTCTTGTCCGATGATCCCTCTGGTTTCTTTTACGATGTGAAGTCTGGCTTTGCACCTGGATTTAACGGTACTTTTAACGCACACGACAATCAAAACTACACGGGGGGCTGGTTTGTCAACATGACGCTGGGATACAGACATCAAATGAAAGACAAGCGTCATTTTCAATTTGGTTTACAATGGATCCACCAACGGGCAAGCCTGAATACTGAGATTTCATCGGGTAGTCATCGAGAGTCGTTGCGCTTTCACTTTATGGGATTGATGAGTGGATTTACTTTTTAATTGAGGCGGCGTATGAGGTTCACTTGCATAATGTTTCTGCTTTCTTCTTTGGGGCTTTCCGGCCAAATTTATATCAATGAGTTTTTGGCGTCAAACCAAAGGGGCATCGTAGATTTCGAAAATAGTCATGAAGATTGGATTGAAATATACAACACGTCGTCTATTCCTATTTCCCTCGGCGGCTGGTATCTGTCGGACCGAACCAGCAATCTCAAGCAATGGAAAATGCCCGACACATTGACCATCAATCCCGGCGGGTTCATTCTGATTTGGGCCAGCGGTAAAGACACGGTGGTTGGCCACGAAATCCACAGCAATTTCAGCATAAGTAGAGATGGAGAGCCGCTTTATCTGTCGAATCGTGACGGGAATATCATCGATTATATCCCCCCGGTTAAACTGAAACCTGACATGAGCTTTGGGCGCATCCCCGATGGCAGAAGAGATACCCATGTTTTTTACCGACCAACACCCGGCAAAAGCAATTGGTCTGATGGTGTGTCTCCAGTGGCCCGACAGCTATCCTTTTCACATGTACAGGGTTATCACCAGGATGATTTTGACTTGACCATTGAAGCCGATGACGAAGGTGTTGAGATTTATTTTACGTTAGATGGCCGTCCTCCAGACACCAATGCCATTAAATTTAGCGGCGCCATTGCGATAAATGACAGAGTAGGGGTGCCCAATGATATTTCAGACATCAGGTCGGGGGTGGGGAGTTTTTGGGAACCACCACGTGGTGAAGTCCCCAAAATATTTGCCATTCGTGCCAAACCGTTCTGCCAAGGCTTGCCTTGTGGCGAAGAGATATACGGATCGTTTTGGACGGGGCACCACAACCCCGAAGACCTTCAAATCCCTATCGTTTCCCTCATCATAGACCCTTATTATATGTTTGACGATGAAGAAGGCATGTATGTACCGGGGGTAGATTATGAAAAAACAGGATTCGACAATTCTTACCGTCGGGGAAGCGCTTACGAACGACCAGCGTCGTTTACCTACTTTGATTCCCTGGGGCATTTAGGCATTCATCAGCAGGTTGGGGTGCGTATCAATGGCGGGATCACCAGACGTGCCGGACAAAAATCACTGCGACTTTACGCCAGAAATGCCTACGGCAACAATCAATTTGAGTATCCATTCTTTAGCGATAGAGCGCACAGCAATTATCGCCGATTGCTGCTGAATACCCCAATGGGTGACTGGACAAAAACTGTTTTTAAAGATGAACTGACGACCAACCTTGTAAAGCCGTTGGGGCTCGAGTACCAGGCCTTTCGGCCAATCATCGTGTTTTTAAACGGTGAGTATTGGGCATTACACTTTCTCAAGGAACGCAGAGATCGCCATTTTCTATCTGCCCTTTCAGGCGTTGATGAAAGTAAGATTGAGCGATTGACCAACAACATGCGCATCAATGAAGGAAGTCGCACACATTTTCAAGAGATGCTCAATGTACTGGACAATACACCCAAAAACGATCCCGACTATATAGACAAAATCGCCAGGTATATCGACCTTAATAATTTTATCGATTACCATATTGTGCAAATTTATTTGGCCAATTACGACTGGCCACGCAACAACCATGAGTATTGGCGACCCAACACCAAAGACGGCAAATGGCGTTGGATTTTTTACGATTTAGACGCGTCTATGCGCACATACTGGGACGATAACTTCACCCACTATACCATACCATTTGACCAAACAGGCATCGCTCCCGATAGGGAGTGGGCAACGCACATTTTGAGATCGCTTTTGGAAAACAAAACCTTTAGAAAGCAGTTTCAAGACCGCTTTTTTGTTTTGATGCAAACAACCCTTAGTGCAGAAAACATACTAAAAGCCTTGGATGCAATCACTCAGGAAATAGCTCCTCATATGCCCGATTACACCATGCGCTGGCAAATTCCCCGATCGACATACGAGTGGCGTGAAAACATTAGTATTCTGGAAAATTTTGCAGTGAAACGTCCGGGTGAAATGATGCAAATATTGAAGCAAACCTTGGGAAATCCCTTTGACATTTATCCCAACCCCGGAACAGATCTTAAACTGTTATTTCATAAAGCCATTGACAAAGAAGATGTGAGGTCTATTTCTCTCGTCGACATGAATGGCAAAACATTTATCCCTACAGTACAAGTTTTAGACAAAGAAATCATTGCAGATGTAAGTCATTTAACGGCAGGGCAATACGTGATTCAATTGAATTACAACGGACAATTATTTCGAGCCATATGGGTGAAGATATAGATGTTGTTTGTCTTGATCAA
>JAIUMB010000197.1 GCA_022565745.1 Cryomorphaceae bacterium
AAAAATATAGCTTTTATTAACTGCTTTGCATAGATAGTGATTTTTTTTATTTTTACTATGAACCAATAAATCTAAACATCCATGAACAACCTTTTTCATTCTACGGTTACATAAACCATGAAAACAACCTTGAAATTAGCCGCTGTTTACAATATTTTATGGGGTGCTTGGGTGGTGCTCTTCCCTCAGCATTTTTTTGCTCTTACCGGCATGGAGCCCATCAACCACGCCATGGTGTGGCAAGGTATGGGAATGGTTATTGGGGTTTACGGACTGGGCTACTGGTGGGCGAGTTATGATCCACTGAGGCATTGGCCTATTGTGGCGGTGGGTTTTTTAGGAAAAATATTTGGTCCGCTTGGCTTTGTGTTCAATTACATACAAGGTGAAGTGCCGTTTAGTTTTTCATATACCTTGATCACCAACGACTTGATTTGGTGGGTTCCGTTTTTCTTGATTTTAAGAAAAGTCCATGTTGAGCGGAGGTGGGCATTGAGAAGTGATACATAATCGAGTTTTGGCGTATGGATATTCTTTTTTTAAATGTCTATCCCCATGCTCAGCAGTCACATCTGGAATTAAGTATCGATATTAAGACTCCATGTATGCAAATGAAAGCACTGATTTTCAATGCTTCAATACGCCAATACCTGTACGCCTTTTGAATAGTGGGTGAGGTCTGGCTCTCCCTTGAGTAAGTGATTGTAGCCGGAATAGTCTATGGCGCACTCGCTTATGCTTACCCGTTGTAATGTCCAAGGCAGGTGGTGGATTTCGAAGGTGTTGACGCGCTGATTGCTCACCGTAAATAAAGCATAGCGTTCACTCAGCCAAAGGTCGGTTGTGTTGGGCTTGCGGATGGGCTTTCCGGGTTTATACGACAGTTTTAGACTGTTTTTTTGTCTTTTGTTGACGGAGGAAAATTCCGTGCCTTGGCTTTGCATGCGTGCATGTTTGTAGGGTAGTCCAGACAGTACCCGAGCGAGCCAACACGAGATGCGCTTGCTGCCTTCGATGCTGAGAAAATATACGCCTGCTTTCCCTTTGTACTTGACGTAGGTGCGCAAATTTACTTCTTCAAAAGATGATACAGCTGGAAGTGCCGGCAAAAAACGAGGCTTGATGGCAATGGTAAACGGCACCAGAGATATCCAAGCTTCGCCATTATGGGTGTCCAGTTCTAGCGCTTTGGGAATGAAAGGCCTTAAGTCTTCAGGTTGAACACGCCAATGCATAAATAGCGGATTGTTCCACTCCTGATAATACAACCACGGTTTGTTGGGTAGTGGCCAAGGTCGGTGATCGATGGTGTTTTGTATGGTGTCGTTAGACAAACGTTTATACATGCGTTTGGTAGATTAGTAACATCAACACATCATTTATTGTGGATGTTTATAAAAGTAGGGTAAATGATAGGTATTGATTCAACGGGTTAAATTACAATTTCTTTGAGGCGCTTTACGCCGCGTTTTTCCAAGGCGCGCTTTATGCGAATAAACAATAAAGCCGTAGCCAATGCATCTCCGGTCGCATGATGCATGTCGTCGTTGGGGAGGTTGTATCGCTGACAGATATTTTCAAGTTTCCAGTCATTTTTTGACGGGTGTTCGTTGGGGTGAAAGTGATGGTCAACTCTTGGTAGTAGTGCCGCTGTATCGCAGAAGTCATTGCGGAACGTCACCCCCACGCGATGAAAAGCTGCCTTGAGAAAAGCGCGGTCTAGATTGGTGAAGTGGCCAACAATGGGACGGGTTTCGCAGTATTTGGCCAATGTTTCCAGTGCATCTTGTTCTGGTATGCCGTGATGAGGTAATAGTTCGTGAATGGCCGCGGCGTCTGGGTGGGTATACGCTTGATCAATTTCGATGTAAACCATGTCTGAAAGGACAACCTCCGAGTCGATAACTTTAACGGCGGCAATGCTCAATATGCGGTCTTTTTTGCTGTTGAGTCCGCTCATCTCCAAATCCAGCGCCACAAACTCAAGTTCTTGTATGAGACTGTTTTTTGGCGGGTATATTAGGGCTTCAAACCAAGACCAATTTGACGACTGTTTTTTTTTAAACCAATGCTTCATAGCGTTTTGATGGGTTATCTCAAACGGTCGGTTTGAAATGTTAATTTAAGCATCTGCTGAAGCTCATCAATGGTTTCAAATACGCTACGAAGCATTTGACGCTCTAGTTTGCTGAGCATATCTGGGGCGATATAGCGTCCGTTGTCGTTGTTTCTAAACCCACTAATCGCCTTGAGTCTAATGGCATATTGGGTGGCTTCTATGGCGCTGTTAAACAACGAAGCACGCTCGGGCAATTTCAGTTTTAATGCTTCGTATCGAGCGGTGGTCGTGCTCGCCGATATGGCGTGGGTAATTGCCAATACTCTGGCGCAATCGACCAGCGGCAAAAGCACACGCAGTTTTAAATCAAACTGATCTTTGTTGGCGCCAGATCGCTCAACAACTAAGTTGCGGAAAAAGGATAATGGCGCCGGTGTTTCTACGGCTTCTTTAGCCAGTAAGGCTGTAAACAATTCGACGCCAGATTGTTCGTGATTGATGTGATTTCGAAGTTCTTCATCAAGCGCATAGTCACCAAATACCCCTCGGAAATCAAAAAATATGTTACAATGTAAAATGGCTTGATTGTCGGGAGTGTGCATCCATTGTGAAAATTGTTTTTTCCACTTTTTAAGTGACATACACCATTTGGGGTTTTCCGCCGATACATCAGCCGGATCTCTCGGAAAGCCAAGTTGCTCAAGATGGTCACTGACCACTTTAGCCAATTGTAAAAAGTATGCCTGATGGCCTTCTTCTGAAAATACCAAGGCGTGATCTTGATCGGTTTGTAAAATTTGCTCGCCCCTGCCTAAGCTTCCCAGAGCAAGCCAATTAAATGAACATGGAGGCGGTCCCAGTTTTTCAATGGTCAGAGCAATCACTTTTTGTAGCAAGCGGTCGTTGATGGCTGTGGCTAAACGACAGGTAACGCCAACGGGCAATTCTTGTTTGAGGTGTTGTTTGAATAAACCAGCAGCATTTTGTCTGAGGGTACCCAACTGACTAAAGGAATCTGCTTTATCCATTTCGCGAAGAATCACAGCCGGATTGGTGCCTTGCAGAAGCAGAAGGTCGTGCTCGGTAATCATTCCAATAACAGGGGTGTGGGGAGTGCCATCTTCGGTAACACAAAGGTGGTGAATGCGCTTGGTGAGCATGATGATGAGATAGTCGGTTTGGGTTTTGTCGGGCGCCACACAGGCAACTGGATTGCTCATAATCTCAGCAACCGACTCATTGATATTCACAACCCCAGTAGCAACCTTGTTGCGAAGATCTTTGTCGGTAATGATTCCCACTGGTAAACTCTCTTTATCCACAATTACTATAGACCCAACACCGCGTTTTTTCATTAAAATAGCCGCGTCCTTAATGCAGTCATTTTCGCTACAACACAACACTTCGCGTCGGGACTCAACCACTTGTACGCCGCTCATAAACTGGGTGGATACCGCAGAAGAAGTGGGCATTCTAAATGGTGTTTTGGGGAGAGACTTACCAGAAGCGAATCCGGAAGTGAAATAATGTGATACCGCGGGGTTTTCTATTAAAATACGTTTAAATGCATCCAACGGGATTTTGTAGAGAATACTGTCTTCCTCTGTTTCGGCATCTGCAAGATAGGCATCGTTGGCAATTAAAGCGCGTACACCAAACACATCGCCCTCGTCACACATGTCTATCAATGCTGCCTGACTGCTTAT
>JAIUMB010000198.1 GCA_022565745.1 Cryomorphaceae bacterium
ACCCCATCGCTTCCATCTTTGCATGGACCAGAGGATTGGCACACCGAGGCAAACTCGACAACAATCAGGCATTGATAGATTTTGCAAAAACATTGGAAAGCGTTTGTGTGGACACCGTAGAAAAAGGTATGATGACCAAAGATTTGGCTTTGTGTATTCATGGTACGGAGATGAAGCCAGAGCACTATCTCAATACGGAAGACTGATTGCAGGCGTTGAATAAGGGACTTAAAAATCGCTTAAAAATTGTGCGTGACGAGGACGATGACGATGACGATGACCATGACGATGACGATGACGATGACGATGACAATGACGATGACAATGACGATGACAATGACTTACGAATGTATAGGTAGTAAACGTTTCAGTATGTTAACGGCTTTGTCAAAGTCTTAGTCTTAGTCTTAGTCTTAGTCAAAGTCTTAGTCAAAGTCTTTTTGACGAAGACGAAGACGAAGACTCACGAATGTATAGGTAGTGGACGTTTCAGTATGTTAACGGCTTTGTTGAAGTCAATGTCTTTTTGACGAAGACGAAGACGAAGACTCACGAATGTATAGGTAGTGGACGTTTCAGTATGTTAACGGCTTTGTTTAAGTCATAGTCAATGTCAATGTCAAAGTCTTTTTGACGATGACGATGACGAAGACGAAGACTCACGAATGTATAGGTATTAGACCTTTCAGTATGTTAACCGCTTAGTCTTAGTCTTAGTCTTAGTCTTAGTCTTAGTCTTAGTCTTAGTCTTAGTCTTAGTCTTAGTCTTAGTCTTAATCTTACTAAAAAAATATGCGCTACTGGATATTCATTATTGGCTTTCTTTCACTTTCATCATTTGGTGAGAGTGAGAGCCCCATTCGTTTTACCAAGGATGATTTACTCGGTAAATTTGAAGCGAATACGCACCCTGACTTTAGTAAAGTTCCTGAGCGTTTTGCATCGCATAGCGGTCATTATCTCCGCACCGAAGTGGTTGACGCTCTTGTGAAAATGTGTGAACACGCCGCACGTGATGGTATTGCTTTGGAAGTTGTATCGGCCTACCGATCATATTACCGACAAAAAACCATTTGGAACAACAAATTCAATCGCTTTAGCGGCAGTGCTGAAGAAAAAGTTGCCCAGATTTTGGAATACAGTTCCATGCCAGGTACCAGTCGACACCATTGGGGCACCGATTTTGACTTAAACACCGTAGAGCCAAGTTATTTTGACACCCCCCAAGGCAAAGCCATGTACGAGTGGTTGGTAAAACACGCGGCAGATTATGGCTTTTTTCAACCCTATCAAGCCTTTAACGATTGGCGCGACGATGGGTATTATGAAGAAAAATGGCATTGGTCATACCGACCAACCGCCGAAAAGATTCGCTTGGCATTTCAGTACACCATCACCTACAACGACATCAGTGGCTTTCTGGGTAGTGAATTGGCCGAATCTTTTGACGTGATTGAGCGCTATGTGAGGTGTATTGAGTTGTGAGGAATGAACCCCCAAAACACCATTTGTAAAAATTTATACTTTATAGTCGGTGTTTAATGGAATGGCTTTTATCTTGCATCTTTATTGTCAGCCTCTATCAAACATGCGAAACAGCATTCTATTTTTATTTATATCCCTCTATTCCATTACTGTAAGTGCACAGCAAAAAGCCATTTCCTTAAGTGAATGGAAAGATCGGGTGAAAATAATGTCGCTGTTTCCTGAGATTGACAGCAACATTGTTTTTTATGCCGCCTATGGCCATGCTGAGAATTGGTTGGACCTAAGTGAGGTTCAAGCTGTTCGCTATGGACTCAACATCAACGACTCCGTTGATGAACGCCGACACCCCTACTTGGCTGCATTGGCCTTTGAACGAATGCTCAACAGTGGTGGTTGCAAAGCGCCTTCAGCTGAACCATTGGATCCATCGTACAAGGCTGCCTTCTTCGACCAAACATTCGACGATGGTCACTGGCAACCGGTTGAGATCAATGGCCCGATTGATTTAAAACAAATGGCCACACATTCAAACGCGGCGAGTATTACCTGGAAACGTGCCAACCCACATCTGTTGTTTCGAATATTGCCTTCTACCAATACACGACTATTCATTCCATCATACGAAATGGCTATCTTCGACTCTCTTTCAACTTTGGCAAAAGAAGATTTTATTGCTTCGCAAAAGAAGGTAGACAAACCTACAGATTTTAAAGAAGTCGTGGTGCGCCAAGGAGAAAGCCTATCGGTCATCGCAGAAAGAGAGAAGGTGCGTGTCAACGACATCATTCGTTGGAACAAGCTGCGCAGTGATCGAATTTACGTCGGACAAAAACTCATCATTTCTGTACCTAAGGGACAAACCACCCAAGCGCCACCAAAGTCGACAGAAACAAAACCCATTAACATTGACAATGCGATACCCTACACCGTGCAGGAAGGCGAATCGCTTTGGATTATTGCCCAGAAATTTCCCGGTGTTACACCAGAAGACATCATCAGTCACAACCACTTAACGGGCACAGTCATCGATGTTGGGCAAGTATTGTATATACCTCAAAAAAAGCCGTGAAAAATAAAGACTTCATATCTCCATGGCATACACTAACGTTGTTGGTGGGGATTGGTCTGCTCATATTTATTGGCATTTTCATCAATCTTGACGGACGAAAAATTGGTCCGTATGAATTGATGTTTCCCACCGAAGAAGACCTCACCAAAGGCAGTGGACGAGCAGTAGATATGGAACGCTTACTTCAAGATTACCACGAAATTGACGTGCGAGGAAAACGCAGCAAGCAAGATGCGATAAACGACACCTCTGATGTTTCAAAAGAGGTTGTCGCTGAAAAAGATACCACAGAAAGAGAGGTTGAATCCGTTTATACACCCCCTCCGAGAGATTTACAATGGGATAAATCAAGAAACCATCCCTTACACAACTTTTTTAGTCACATCAGCAAAAACCGCCAAAAAATCACCCGCGTGCTTCACTACGGAGACTCGCAAATAGAAGGCGATCGAATTACCGCTAGACTAAGAGAAGAACTTCAGCGCTCCTTTGGCGGAAATGGTCCGGGATTACAGTCCTTTACCCCACTGGTAAAATCGTGGTCCATTAGAAGCGAAGCCTCTGACCACTGGAAACGATACCCAGGTTTTGGCAAAAAAGACACCAATATCACACATAACGAATACGGGCCATTAATCTCTTTATCACGTTACGAATCTATCGATACACTGAATGAACCATATATAGACATTGGACCGAGTAAATCAGGTTACCAAAGAATTCGCTCATATGACGTTCTCGATTTATACTTTGGAAATGTGGTTGATTCGGTAATTGTAACCGCTACATCAAAGGACTCTACTTTGTCTGAACTTGTGATTCACCAGGGGTCTACCTCGCCAAGCAGAATCAATTTACCCAAACCAACCGAAAAAATTCGCTTGACCTTTGATGGGCCATCTGCCGATTGGTATGGCTACTCTGCCCAAGGCACAAGCGGTATTATCGTAGACAACATCGCATTGAGAGGTGCCTCAGGTACGTTTTTTTCAAACATTAACAGCGAGCATTTTACCGGGCATTTTGCTCCTGGGGAGGTCAAACTTTTAATCTTACAATTTGGCGGCAATGTGGTGCCCTACATCGACTCCAAAAAGCGCGCTGATGCCTATGGCAAACGCATGGAAAGAGAAATTGCTGTATTCCAAAAGCGCTTTCCCAA
>JAIUMB010000199.1 GCA_022565745.1 Cryomorphaceae bacterium
AGATTTATGGCCTCTTTGTGCTGCAACAGATAAAACAACACTTTTAAGCCTGTTTTGGTGAATGCTCTGTTGCCTTTGTTTTTTTCAATATCCAATGGCTTTTGTGTATCAACGAATAAAAAGAGCCTATCTTTTTTTAAAAAGATATTGCCATTGGCCTCCAGGTAGGGAATTTCTCTTTGGCGCAGTTCCTCTTTGATTTTTGGAAATAGACGATTGGCTATCAATAAAAAAGGATCATTGTTATGAAAATATTTTTCAATTTGCTGTATCTGATGCGTTCTTAATTCCTGCTTTATTTCTACCGTAAAGACATGGTTAGCACCATTAAAGCCAAACTCTAAAACGCCATCCAACGGCCCCTTTTCTTTGAAAATAGCTTGAATACCAGTGGTTTGCTTTAGTGCTTCAAGGGCTTTATGTATAATTTCTTGTTCCATTCTCTTTTAAATATGTTCACAAATATACGATGTTCACGTTACGTGAACAAGAAAAATACGTGAACAATGGTAATTGTTAATGGTCAGTTCTCAATTGTCAATTGTTAATTGTTAATTTTTGATGTTGGATTTGGAGGTTTGGAGGTTTGGAAGTTTGGAGGTTTGGAAGTTTGGAAGTTTGGTAAAAGGAAAATCAAAATATTGAAAATACGCCGGAGGTTGTATGCGTTGAAGATCAAGCCAACATCAGCTGAAGCGTGTTGGATGGTCTTCATGATGTAGTAAAATCCCGTTTGATGATGCCGTACGGATGCTCGACGATGAACTGTCGTTTCTGTACGTGGCGAGATCTTCATGCAGTCGTTGTTTATTGGCGTCGATTAAGTCCATGTGCTCGGTGCGTTCAATGAGCCGACCGGCTTTGTTTTTGATACATCTGGTGAAAAACGGACTAGGCGTAAAATGGCTCAAATCGAACCGAAAAATACACAAACAGGAACAACCCTACAGATACTTTCCCCTTAAGCAGCATTAGCCATCCCGGCGGGTTCCCGTATCACTTCGATGACAGGACAAGAGTCGTCGAACACCTGAAGTCCCGTATCGGGGGAGTAAACAAAGCGCCCCGGCAGTTATCGTCTAACCATCGGGGCTTTTTTTGTGGGGCGCTTGGGCTACTCGGATTAAAGTTGGGCTTTCATTTATTTATTTCAAAAATAGACTGAAAATTCTCTTCGATTGATGAAACTTCTTCATCCGTAATATCGCCAAATTCCATCTGTCTTTTATTCTTTGACAACCTACCGTTATTCTGATTTAGCAACTTGATTAATAAATCCACCTTGGTGTCTGGCAAAGACAAATAATTATTTATGTATTTAGTTACTCGGTCGTATTTTTCTAAATAATCTAGTTCCTCTGGTATTATTTGCTCGATGGTTTCTTCCACACATTCATATAAAAATTCTACCTGTTTGGTCAGGTCGTAATAACGATATAGATCAATTGTGTTATTGAGAATTTTAACATTATGATCTGCTGTGGGTTTCCATTCTATTAAATCTATTCTTTGTGAAGAGTATGACTCTAGAATTGACTGGTATTCGTCAATTCGATTTAGTATGGCAGCTGATACTGGAAAAATCATTCCCCTTTTAGTATACCCCATTCGAGACAATATATGATGAATGATGTATCTGTGTATACGGCCATTGCCATCAGAGAAAGGGTGAATAAATACAAATCCAAATGCTATTGTAGCGGCTGCTAAAACAGGGTCATACCCTGATTCTTGTAAACGTTTATTTGTATCTAATAGTCCTTTCATCAAAGATGGTAAATCTTTAGACTTTGCTGATATATGGTCTGGTAATGGAGAAAGAGTTTCTCGATCATGCTCTCCGATAAACCCCTCCTGCATTCTCAACCCCATATACTTCAGTTTTTTAGGTCCTATTACTATGTCTTGAAGCCGTTCTAACTCTTCTATTGTTAACTGTTTTTTCCCTGCTTGTCCAATTGCTTTGCCCCAATATCTTGCTCTAAGGCTTGGAGGATATTCCCCTTCGATGGCAAAGGAAGCTTTTGAGTCTTTTAACAACAGAAATGCAGCAGTTCTTCTGATGATATCTTTGTCCCTGCCATCTAAGCCTTTTTCGATTGAACCAGATAAATCTTTAGAAATGAAGCTTTCTATTTTATCGGTTTTATTAATCATGGGACAAAATGCCGGTGTTCCCGGTAAGTTATTTTTTATTCGATGGCGGGTAGAGTTAATAGAAGCGCTTGTGAATTGTAGTTTGGGATTGACTATTTCGACATATGTTCCTGTCTTGAGATCTGGTATGTCAAGTACTTCACCCATTAGCCATTCATACAAGAACCACACTCTCCTGCTGTATTGACTGGTTGGTTCTTTCTTTATCATATGCAGAACGGGCTCATTACCTGTATGCTGAAAGAGCTTTTTTAGAATGTATAGATCAATTCCTTCGTACTTTAATGCAAACACTAAATGACTGGTTAAGTCATTGTCAGGTTTGTGTCTAATTGTAAATACTTGCCATTGGTCGGTATTGTATCGTTGGTGTTTTTCAGTAATAATAGAAAGTCTGTCAGGTAAATGAACGTTCATCCCATTTTCCTCAATAATAGTTGCTAACAATGCATAACCAGCAAGAAATCCAGGTTCTGGAGTAGGTCTTCCGTGAAACGCAGTTATTTGTTGTGAAAAATAGTTATTCATTCTACCTTTTTATGAAATACAAGTACAAATATAACATGAAAATCTATTACTTTGCACGAAATGTGATTAATAATTTGTTTGTTTCATGAAATCCGATTACAGTTATGTCGTTAAAAATGAAGTTTAATCGGCGTCCCCTATAGCACGCTACCGAAGGTCCCGTTCAACACTGCTTTAATTGTTGGTTCTTCGAGCCCGACGAAAGCTTAGCTGTTGTGGGTAGTTTTTTTATTCATCTAATTGGCTTTTTAAGTCCATTCGTCCGTGCAATATCCTTGTTATTTCAATCGGTTTATTTTCTTGTTTTCGATAAAAGATAATGTGTTTTTCTGCTTTAAGTCCTAATAAGTCATTTGCAACTCCTTCATAGTTCTTTCCTAATTCTGGATGATTTGCAATTTCTTGACACCTGGATAAAAGTAATTTATAGTATCTATCGGCTTGTTGCTCTGACCATTCTTCAGTAGTGTATTCCCATATATTCGTTAAGTCTTCAACGGCTTTATTCGTCAATTTATAATTAGCCATTGCTTTTTCTTTTAACTTTTAATTGTTGAAGGTGTTTTTCAGGGTCAAAGTCGTGAGCTATGCCACTATCAATTCCCTGTTGTATTGCGTTTCGTAAGGCAATAACTTTACTTTCTTCATTTTCTAAAAGTCGAAGTCCAGCACGAATTACTTCACTCACATTCTTGTATCGTCCAGATGAAACTTGAGTCTGAACAAATTGGTCAAAATAGTTGCCTAATGATATTGATGTATTCTTCATATCTTTGAGTTTTATGCAAAAATACCAATTTTTGGTAAGTACGCAAAATTTTTATCGGAATTCCGTCAGGTTAAATTGGCTACAACGTCAGTCCGTCTTAACCACGAAGTAGCACCGAAGGTACCACGAATTAGCACCGAAGCTAACCCCAAATATACCCCAAAACCATCTTTATTGGAAGACCATAGTGCGTTTTTACGTGTATGTAATTTTCAGACATGGGTTGGAAGGTTTGGAGGTTTGGAGGTTTGG
>JAIUMB010000200.1 GCA_022565745.1 Cryomorphaceae bacterium
CAAAGAGGTTTTGAGAAAAACGCCCAGCCGATGCTTTTATCCTCACCGATTCATTGAGCAAATATTTAGCGCCAATTCGCGGCTCAAAAGAAGCCACTCCAAGTTGTCCGTAATACTGAACACGAACGCCTGGATCAATGATCCAACGATTGCGATTGATGCGATATTTAAAGTAGGTCCCAATTTCTGTGGAATTGGCTGTGGTTTGAAAACGACGTCCAACCGGATTGACAAAGTTATAGTCGGTGCCGTAGCCAATGGCTTGCAAACCTACTTTAATCTCATCGTTGTCTCCCACCAAGTACGTCAAATCTATACCCGCATTAAAACCGGTTATGCTGCTTTCTCTTGGTTGACCGTCGCCAAAATTGGCATCGATGTTATACTCAGAATAGCCAAAATTCATATCGATAATGGTGGTTGAGCCAGGAGGGATAAGTCGCATATCAACACCTCCACCCGAAGACACCCAGCCGACGGTATTGCTAGGCTGAAAGCTCACTCTATCGTCGAAGCGAAAACCAAAGGCGTTGAAACTGGAACCACCATCGATGGTGTTGCTTAATTTTCCATAAAAATCATTAAAAACAAAAGGAAGTCCGTCAAATTGCGATTCGATATACGGATACAAAATAGGCGCCGTTTGATTGAGGTAGGATGATTTTGCCGACAAGATAAAGGAAGAGTTGGCAAAACCGTCTTCGTCTTTTTTTCCCAATGGACCTTCTAAGATGGCCTTTCCCACAAAGGTAGACGTCTGAATTTTTCCACTGAGGTGTTTTCGGTTACCCGATCGCAGCTGAACGTCCATTACGGCTGAATTTCTACTGCCGTATTCGGCACCAAAGCTGGCAGAGTATATATCTACCGTCTTCACCAAATCAGGGTCAAAAACCGAATAAAATCCAATCGAGTGAAACGGATTAAAAATTTGCATACCATCCATCAGAACGAGATTCTGAATGGGCAAGCCACCGCGAATGTAAAGCTGTGTGCCTTGGTCACCTGTAGTTACCACACCAGGTACCACCTGCATGGCACGAACCACATCGGCATCACCGCCCACGGAAAACTCTTTAATCTCTTTATTGGACAGCTGAACCTTACCGGTTTGAACTTTGGTTCGCGCTTCTTCACGAGCCCCACTCACCTCTACTGCTCGAAGCTGCTCGGTTGATTTGTTGAGGAAAATATTTACCGTTTTGGTTTGTCCGGGAGAAATGCTTACGGTTTCTTTTTTTTCCAAAAAACCAAAAGGCTTCACAATGATGGTGTAGGTGCCTTCAGGGACATTGTTGAATACATAGTACCCACTTTCATTAGACAAAGTAGACGCATTGGTTTCCAAAATAGTAACATCTACAAATGAAACGGGCTCTCTGGTTTCATTGTCTAACACAGCACCACGAAGCTTTCCTGTTGTGGGCTGCGCAACTTGTGCAGTTGCAGCAAAGGCAAGACAAAGCGCGATGAACAAATAACTGTATCTATATTTCAAATCCTGATGTGTGTGTTTAGTTTTTTCGGTATTTCATCAACATATGCTATGAACAAACATTGAAAAAATAAAACGCCAAATCTACGACATTGTTTTTAAACCGTATTTCGATTTAAAACACAAAAAAGGTGTGTTGTTTCCAACACACCTTTATCAATACAAAACAGTGATTTTTAAAACTTCATCACTTTTTTGTAACCGGAAAAATCTTTGCTTTGGATCCAAACCATGTACATTCCCGCTGAGCCATTCACATCTAATTTAGCTTCTTTAACGTGGGGATGGTTTTGAGAATAGATGGTTTGACCGGCAGCATTAACCACTGTGATCTGAGCATTGGTGATGTTATCAGACAACTCCAGATTCAAGCCTTCATTGGAAAACCAGCTACGAACCGAAACATTAGTATGAATACTTGTTTTTTCATCTGTTCCATCATGGTTATCCACGTTCAAACCATTCTTATTCATAAACAACCTAAAGCGTTCTACCGGCGCTTCATCATCAAAAATAAACGCGTAATTAGACGTGTTTAAATCAACTAAGGTGTCGAGATAGATGTCATAAAACATCACTTCAACGAATGAAGGCAGGTTCAATTCGCCCAATCCGATGGTAAACGTCTCTCCATCCTTTCCATATGCAAAAGAAACAACGGTGGTGTCTTCCAGATTAGATTTTTGATTGATGCTTACCGAAAGACTATCTTCTGTTACGGTAAAGAAAAGAGGAGCATTAGACATAGGCGGCATGTAATGGGCATCAAAATGAGCATCAAACGCATTTGTTGCCAGAGGGTGTTCACCTATTTCTGTTTGCACGTTATATCCATCACCCTGTGCCGTTAAAAAGAACGATATATTGGAAGGCGCCAATCGCTGGTTAGGTGTAGAAAAATTAGGTCTATCACTACGGTAACTATTTTTGATATTGAACTGTGAGGCCGTAGGACTTACCCTTACAAACACCGGGGTATAAGGAGGGATAAAACGAGCACCACCAGCAGAGCCATTCCATGTATCATAAGACGTTCCGTTCCATAAATACACTGCTGTTTCTAGAAAATCAGATCCAAAATTGTCGATAATATCTTGACGAACCTTTTGCCAATCTAGTTCATCTTGAAAAGGATTTTGGATCATTACCCAACCATCGGTTACAGAAGTTGCCCAACCGTTTCCTCCTCCAGGTGGATTTGAAGCAGGTCCGGGATTATTATAATCGAGAGCGGTCATTTGACTGCTGTTGTTGAAGTCGTCTTCATCTGCTTCTAAGCGCATAACCCCTCCATCACTTCCCCAGTAAATAAAGGCTTGTCCGGCAAGTGGGGTGTTGGCATTTAAGGTTATTGAAACCCAACTAGACGCTGAGGCATCCCATTGATAAATATTTCTTGCTGCACTATTGGGGTTGAAGTTAAAGCCATTGGAATGACTAATGGTTATATCACCCAAAGTCAAGTCACTACCCGCTTTTACAGGGAAGTTGAAAAAATGCCAACCTGTCCAAGACAATGTTTTTTCCATTACAACCTTTCCTTGGTTACTGGTTTCTATGTTTGCATTTCTATCTATACGTGAATGGTTATCAAAAACCAATTCCCCTCCATCTATGTTGATTTTATTGGCGTAAACAAATCCATCGTTGACTTCAACAGCATTGCCACTGGTGATATTCATTGCATTAAATCGACGGTTAAAATCGCCTGGATTCTGATTTATGGTGAAGTCCTCATCAAAATAGAGTACAAGTCCAGAAACATCGTTAATTCCTGTTCCTGGTTCAGGTCCATTCCAGCTTGGACCGGTTGTTTGCCAAACCAATGCCGTACTTCTGTCTGAACCAAGATTGGTAACAATGGTATTAATCTGAGATATGGAACCATTGATGGATCCTTGATTGATGATTTCACCGGTGATTGATCCCGTACCAACAATGATTCCGTTGTTGGTTACTTTTGGTGTGGTGATCGCTCCATTGATTTCAGCAATACCAGAACCGTTAATGGTGAAATCCGCATTAGGACCACCACCAGTATTTACAACTCCATTTTCATTAACGTATAAATAGCCGTTGAGATTGATACTGGTATTGTTACCACCTGTGATATTTCCATAAACCAAGAGACGACCGTTGCTATTGATGGTTAAAGCATTGTTTCCCGTCAACAGGTCTAACGTTCCATAAACAATGACCAC
>JAIUMB010000201.1 GCA_022565745.1 Cryomorphaceae bacterium
AGTATACCTTAAATTGATTTTGAGTAAAACAAATCGCTTATGAAAACAGGTTTAATTTACAAACACGAGGCATATCAAATCATTGGTAAGTGTATGGAGGTGCACAATGAATTGGGGCACGGGTTTTTGGAGGTTGTTTACAAGGATGCTTTGGAAGTTGCATTTAGGTTAGAAGGCATTCACTACGAAAGAGAGAAGCCATACTCCATATATTACAAGGATGTGATCTTGCAACATAAATATTATGCGGATTTCGTGGTGATGGAAAACATCATATTAGAAGTGAAATGCTTAAAAAATATCGGTAATGAACAGATCGCGCAATCACTTAATTATCTGAAGGTTTCTGGAAATAGATTAGCATTGCTGGTAAACTTTGGAAGAGATAAACTCGAATATCAGCGTCTTGTCCTTTGAAACAGCCTTATATTTAAATATCCACCCTTAGTCGCTAACATCCACCAATGGTTTTTTATTCGTCTTCATTCGTGCAATTCGTGGCAATTAAAAAAGAGTTAGCGGCGTCCACATAGCCACGTAAGGTTTAGCCACGAATGCACACGAATGTTCACGAATGATGTGGGTTTTATTCGTGTTCATTGGTGCAATTCGTGGCAATTAAAATACGAATTTGTGGTTGGTACATCACCGCGCAAGGTTTAGCCACGAATGCACACGAATTTTCACGAATGTTTTGTATTTTTAATCGTGGCAATTCTTATTTGCTGTGCAAATTTTCGTGTCTTTCGTGCTTTTTGTGGTTTGTGCTGCGCACGCGTGGGAGCGGGGAGGCACGGGAGCGGGGTTTTGCGAATGCATGTACACGCCAATATTCGATTTGTTAAAGCCTTAGGATTGTATCTGTTTGGAGGTTGGGGGGTTGGTTTTACGGATGCCTATAAAGGCCAATATTTGGCCTTTATAGGCATTCGCAAACCATGCGTACGCAGTACTCCATGCGTGCAAAGCATTACCATTCGTCTACCCCAGACCTCCGACCCCAGACCATATCAAGCCATTCGTGTTCATTCGTGCCATTCGTGGTAATCAAAAACGAATTCGTGGCAATGCGACAAAAAGGATTTAAAAGTCGTTGTAAAGATTGGTGCATCTGCAATACACGGTGCATGTATTCCTTTAAAATTATAACTTGATATACGCATTTTAACGTTTCAGAACGTTTATTGCTACTGGTGGATTCTACCTTTGCGGTGTGAAAAAGAGAATTAAAATAAAGCAAACATCAATCTTGTCCATTTTTGGACTATCGTTGTTGATTCTCCTTTCGCCATGTAAGGTTCGTAATTTTATTCAAGCGGAGTTGGGAACGCCTCAAACCGAGGTTTCCAATAAAAGTCAGACCACAGTTTCATCATCGGACTGCCTATCGTTCGAGGAAGCAACATCACCAACCAACACCCATCATCCGTCACACCCGCTCTTAGCAGATCTTTTTGATGTATCCTTTGTAAATAGTGATGCGCGCGTTAGCATTTCTGGAGTTGTCACAACCAGTAAATTCTCGGCAGTTTCCCTTTACATACTATTCCAAAACCTTCGTGTTTATCTGTAGTTGATTTTTCTTTTCGGAAAGCAAACCGCTCATAAGCGGCATTAATCAACTTTAAACACATTCACATGAATCATATTAAAAATGATGCTGGTCTATTTACACTGGCATTGAGACTCGTTATTGGTTGGACATATTTTTCAGCCTTTTGGCGAAGAACGGTATTGGTCGACAAACTCGACCCGGAAGCAGCGGGCTATATAGGCGAAAAGTTTAACCACTTTTTACCCAATGCTTTATTTATAAAACCCATTATCCAGTACTTAGTAGAAAACCCGGATATACTCTGGCTAAACATGTTAATATTCACCATCATCGAAGGAATAGTGGGCTTATTGATTATGTTTGGATTATTTACCAGACTGATGAGTATTGGCGTATTTGGTTTGGCCATGGGCATCTTGTTAGGCTCTGGATGGATCGGCACAACTTGCTTGGATGAATGGCAAATCGGAGCATTAGGCATTGCAACAGGTTTCGTTTTGTTTTTAACCGGTAGCGGAACATATTCATTGGACAACTACATGATGAGGAATAAATTTTCTCTTACCAGAACACGGTGGTTTGCATGGCTAGGTTCAGGTGAACTACCCATAAATGAACGCCTCTTAAAAACAGTCGTACTTGGTGGGGTCACTATTTATTTTCGGACTCACACTAATGACCAATCAAGTGTTTCATGGAGGCGTATGGGGAACCTTACACAATAAGTCTGTAAAGCCAAAGCTCGAAATAACCGATGGAAAGATAGCCGATCAAACGTTGTCATTTAGTGTATTCCGCACCGAAGGCGTAGATGTTTATGGCTCATGGGTTATAGGCATTGAATTGTTAGACAGCAGCAATCAAACAATTCTTGAATATGACCAAGAGGATTTAGCACATCTGGATGAAGCCTTTATTTCCAATGATTACATAGCAAAAGTTAAACCGGGTAAGCACAGTTTGATTGTTCCACTAGGCGCAAAAGCAACACTTAGTTTATATAATGCTAAGTTATCAAATTTAGCAGGCGCATATACGCTAAAGATTACGGATATCAGTGGTGTTTATTGGAAACACAGAATAGATTGTTCCTAATTTACTGGGGAAAACACAAACCCCATCACGGATACCTTGACGCCCAATAAAAGCTGGAAAACGGATTGACTTAGGGGTTTTACCCCAATGTCATTGAATGCGCCCGTAATAATTTCTCTTTGTTTAAAAAATTTGCAGTTTTTTATTCAGGAACAACATGACCTCTAGGGATAAGAATTTCGAAGTTAAAAAAAAGTTGTAAGTTTGAAGCGTTATGCGAATCGCTTATTCAAATACGAACCCCGTATATCAGTGAAACAAAGCGTTAGAAACACACACTTATGCTGCAACAATCTATAATTACCTCGTCGTTTTGGATTGAAAACGGTCACCTCACACTCGACATACTAAAAACAAGCGAATGGTACACAACCCTGTATCAATTCGCTTTTTTTGTCGCGTTGTGTATCTTCATCTATGAGGGGTTTCGGAGAAAATACCCGTTGAGTTCCTGGTTAATCATTACAGCCTCGATATCTCTATTGCTCATAGTGGGGAGCAAAATAGGAACGTATTCCTTGGAAGACTGGCAGATGTTTATCCAAACCGGTGAACTGGAGTCTACCGGCAAAAAGACTGCCCTAGGCGCTGTTCTTCTCATTGTGCCTGGCTTATGGCTGGTACGTCGTTACATACACTTTAATGCGCCTGTATGGGGTGCCTTTGCGTTCTTTGCGCCCGCTATGATGCTTGTTCAGCGCATGGGATGTATGATGGCTGGGTGTTGCTATGGCACACCAACGAATGCGAAATCGGGAATACGGTATTTTGGCCCTAGTGTGATTCGCGATCAGCAAATTCACGGCGAACACATCCCCTTTCACCAATACACAACAGAAGCCGTTCACAACGTGCCCTTGTATTATATGCTCGTTGCAGTGCTTACCATCATTCTTTTGTTGTTTTTACGAAAACACATCAAGAATGGCAAACGATTGCTTTTGGTGTCGATGTCCACCATGCTTGTTGGACGATTTGTGATTGATTTCTTTCGGGATGTTCAAGCACACAACATTACCCAAGAGCTTGTTTATGGA
>JAIUMB010000202.1 GCA_022565745.1 Cryomorphaceae bacterium
GAATGAGTAAAACAACCAATAGCAAACTTTGCCAACCAATTTCGGCAAAATGTGAAAAGCTAATACCAAAAGCCATAAGAACTATGGAAAATTCTAAAACGCGTGATCCGGAATAACCTATACCTTTAGTGAATCTTTCAGGAACACGGAAGGTGTTACCGAGGAAAATACCTAATAATAAACCAAACATAACCCCGTTGACATACGGGATATAACTGGAAGAAAAATGAGCAAATAAACCAATGATGGCCGTTAACAATAGGCCAGGAATAACTTTTTTATTCAACATATGGTCTTATATCACCTGCTAATATAATCGGCATTACGAACCATTCTCATACCACCAGACATGTTTACAACATTTCCAAAACCTTGTTCTAACATATAACGGGCGGCTTTTTGACTTCTTGCTCCACTGGCACAAATCAACACATAGGTTTTATTTCGGTCTAATTGATCAATATTCTTTGAAAAGTTTGGTGAGCTGATATCAAAAAAATGATCTGTTCCTTTCAGGTATCCATTGGCCACTTCTCCAGGTGTTCGCACGTCAATCATGACGACATTTCTTTGTTCTGACATCTCTATGACATCCTCAACCTTTTTATCTTCATAACCAGATTTTGTTGATTGAGCATTACAAGACGTAGCCAAAAAAACAAATGATATGGACAGTACTGAATTTTTTATTATTGTAAACATAGTTGCATTGATTAAGTGTAGCACAAATATACGTGAATAAATATTCTATTTGGGTGATATGAGTTACATCAAGCTGCAAAAAACACCTTGAACACAATTTTAAAAAACAATTGTAAAAAACAAAAAAAATCGCCTTACACAATCTTTACTTATTATGTACATTTGCCATCGCGTGGAAAGATTTGACTGATTGCAACCACAATAAAAAATGCTAAAGCAGTTCGCTGCCGGCATTTGTCAAACTTCCCAAGTTTTTAAATTCTGAATCTCATAAACTTGTAAACAATGCCATATCTATTTACGTCTGAATCCGTTTCTGAAGGTCATCCCGACAAAGTAGCTGATCAAATATCTGATGCTGTTTTAGATGCTTTTCTCGCACTAGATCACAACAGCAAAGTCGCCGTAGAAACACTGGTTACTACCGGACAAGTTGTATTGGCCGGTGAGGTAAAATCAAATGCTTACGTTGATGTTCAGCAAATTGCCAGAGATACCATCAACCGAATTGGATATACCCGCAGTGAATATATGTTTGATGGTAATTCTTGTGGAATTTTATCAGCCATACACGAGCAATCCAGCGACATTAACCAAGGCGTTGATCGCGATGCACCGGAACAACAAGGCGCTGGAGATCAAGGTATGATGTTTGGTTATGCCACTGCAGAAACCGACAACTACATGCCATTAGCTTTGGATATCTCTCATCGACTTTTAAGAGAGCTTGCCGCATTGAGAAGAGAAAACAAGGACATAACATACCTTCGTCCAGACGCAAAGGCGCAGGTAACCATTGAGTACAATGACAACAATGAGCCCATTCGCATCCACACCATTGTTGTTTCTACCCAACACGATGCCTTTGCCGATGACGCTGCCATGCAAACTAAAATTGAGCAAGACATCAAAAACATCCTCATTCCTCGGGTCATCAAACAATTAAAATCGGAATTACACGTACTATTTAACGACGATATTACCTACCATATCAACCCTACGGGTAAGTTTGTGATCGGCGGGCCCCACGGGGATGCTGGTCTTACAGGTAGAAAAATTATTGTTGATACCTACGGAGGTAAAGGAGCCCATGGTGGTGGTGCATTTTCGGGTAAAGACCCCAGTAAAGTCGACCGATCAGCGGCTTACGCTGCAAGACACATTGCCAAAAACCTGGTTGCCGCAGGTGTTTGTCGCGAAGTCCTTGTACAAGTCAGTTATGCCATTGGGGTGGCAGAACCTACAAGTATATATGTCAACACCTATGGCAGCGCAATTCAAGGCTTAAGCGACAATCGCATTGCTGAGTGTGTTAGAAAATTGTTCCCCCTCACACCATTCGAAATTGAAAAGCGATTAAAACTAAGAGCACCTATTTACTCTGAATCCGCTGCTTATGGTCATATGGGGCGTACACCTAAGGTGGTTAAAAAGACTTTCCCCCATAAGAACAACGGCATTGAAGACACCATTGAAAAAGAGGTTGAGCTCTTCACATGGGAAAAGTTGGATTACGTAGACGCCATCAAAAGCGAGTTATTGAAATAAAGATATCTGCCCGAGTAGGGGTGTGAGATTTTACACCCCTACACTGTGGCAGTCTTTAATTTTTTGAAGCCAGCTCTTTAGCTGTTGAATCCCCTATCAACATGCGGTATTGTGAGTAATAAGACATGACATTAGACACATACTTTACAGGTTCATGTCCACGAACATAACCGTGTTTTACAACAGAATCTGAATAGTACTTAGGCATCGACTTTTTTAAAAGCATTGTTTCGACATTATCTTTCCAAATACGGTCTTTATATCCGTGTTTTTCAGCAAGATTTCGAGCATCAATAACATGACCTAACCCGGCGTTGTAAGAAGCTAAAACAAAGGCGTGTATTTCTAAAGATTCACTACCAAGTTTTTCTGTCCAGTAATCAAACAAATGCCGGAGAAAGCGAGTAGCCGCCATAATATTTTGCTGAGGGTCGTGAATATGCTCAAAGGAGACGCCAAAGCGAGTGGCTGTATTGGGCATCAATTGCATGAGACCTTTAGCTCCAAATGGCGATTCGGCCAGAGGGTTAAACTTACTTTCTTGGTAGGCTATCGCCGCCAAAAGTCGCCAGTCGATATCAAACTGTTCACCATACATTTTAAAAAAATTGTCGAACGGGGAAATCTCTCCTCCATGTGCTAAGTTAAATGGCGACTGCATGCTTGAAACCATCGAGCGGGAGGGTCTGAAGTACTTTTTATAAATGACTGCAAACTTGTTTGACATTCTATTTTTCTCAATCCAGTTTTCTAATAATACATTTAATGAGTCGGAATTTTTTCTTGTTGCCCAAGCAATAGACTGCGCAATATTGAGTGGTGTTTCCGTATGAAGCTTGGGATATAGCCTTGCATGCAATCTCGCTGTATTTTCATCAAAAACAGTGTAATTGATTTCACCTAAAGAAACCATTCTGGCCAACTCATCAGGTGACACATCTTTCTCAACAGGATGAATCAAAATATCTATTGCATTCTCCTGTGAAATATTTTGTAATCGTTGATAAAATGCTGATTCAGCGTGAACATGAACAACCTTGCCGTCTAAATCAAGAGCATTACCAACAATGGCATTGGCTTTTTCTTTACGCGTCATCCTGTGATAATTAGGCGGAAGTCTCTGAACAAGGACTTGCTGATTTCTAATGAGGTATGGTGTAAAATGAACACGATCACTTCGTTCTCTGGTAACTGTAAGATTTGCAGCCGCTACATCGCCTACACCTGCAAGCAAGCTGTCAATGACCGATTCAAAATGGACGATCTTCACTTCTAACTGTAAATCGTGGTCTTTACAAAACCAAGACAATAATTCAAACTCAAACCCTCTGGGTTGACCATTGTATACATAATAACTACTAATGCTGTTGTCAATAAGTGCAACTAACGTCCCTGA
>JAIUMB010000203.1 GCA_022565745.1 Cryomorphaceae bacterium
ACCACCGATTGTCTGGTGGAAAACGTCCATTTTGACTTTACATACACGCCACTGAAACACCTCGGCTACAAGAGTATTGCCGTTAATATTTCTGACCTGGCGGCTATGGGGGCCAAACCCACCAGTGTACTTGTGAGTATTGCTGCCTCTAATCGCATGTCGGTCGAAGCCCTGGAGGAAATCTATGCTGGTATGCAACTGGCTTGTGACCACTATAAGGTTGAAATTATTGGCGGTGATACCACCAGTAGTTTATCTGGCCTCATGATCAGTATTACCGCTTTGGGCACCGTAGAAAAAGATAAGGCCATTTACCGCAGTGGCGCCCAACCACACGAACTCATCGTTGTAACGGGAGATCTGGGCGCTGCCTATGCCGGATTGCAGGTTTTGGAACGCGAAAAGGCCGTGTTTAAGGAGAATCCACACCTCCAACCCGACTTATCCGAATATGAATACCTATTGCAACGACTTCTTAAACCCGAAGCAAGAGTAGATATACTACCGATGTTGGAAGATCTAAAACTAAGACCTACAGCCATGTTGGATATTAGTGACGGACTTTCTTCTGAACTGCTGCACTTGTGTAAAGCGTCCGGACTTGGTTGCAAGGTGTTTGAAAACAAACTGCCTGTTGACCCCGCCGTATTTAAAGTTTGTGAAGAAATGCAGCTCAACGCCACCACAGCTGCCATCAATGGTGGTGAAGACTACGAGTTGCTGATGACCCTTCCTCTTGAAGCCCACGACAAAATCAAAGGCAATCCCCATTTTACCGTTATTGGGCACATGACCCAAGAAAACGATCCGCCGCTATTGGTCACCAATACCGGAGAGATGCTGCCGCTAAAGGCACAGGGGTGGAATGCGTTTAAGAGTGGCGATTAGGGATTAATCGTTTAATTGATACTGAAGCTTCGTCGATTTATCGCGAAGCTATTCCGATTTATCGCGAAGCTATTCCGACTTCAACGTATCCCTCCCCTTCTTAAACCGCCGAAATGCACGTCGGGTTTTCTCCAAATCATGTGCGTTCTTTTCATCCTCGCTCATGTGTAAAACCGTTTGACATTCATCAGAACAGCAGGATTCGTGTTTTTTTGCACAGTCTGGGCACTGTATAAACAATATGTTGCAATTGGCACAATTCACATGGGTATCGCAAGGCGTCCCACACTGATGGCATTCGGAAATGATTTCTTCGGAAATGCGCTCTCCAAGACGCTCATCAAACACAAAATTCTTACCACGAAAACGATTGCGCAGTCCCTTTGACTGAACTTGTCGGTGATAATCGATGATGCCTCCGTGCAATTGATTGACATTCTCAAACCCGTGGTGACGCAACCAGGCGCTGGCCTTTTCACATCGAACACCTCCCGTACAATAAAGCATAATGGGCTTCTCTTCTTTGCCTTTAAGCATGTTTAAGACCTCGGGTAGTTCTTCGCGGAAGGTTTCAGCATCGGGACAAACGGCTTTTTCGAAATGGCCAATTTCCGATTCGTAGTGATTTCGCATATCCACCACCACAACATCCTCTGCTTCCAGCAATGCATTCCACTGTTCCGCATCGAGGTGATTGCCTACATTACCCGGATCAAAGGCATTGTCATCTAACCCATCGGCGACGATTTTATGACGCACTTTTACCGTGAGCTTGAGGAAAGACTTCCCGTCGTCTTCCACAGCCACTTTAATGGGAATATCGGTGTATTCAGGCATGGCATATAAATCTTCCAAAAACGCTTCGTAGTGATGCTCGGGCACACTCATCTGTGCGTTGATGCCTTCTTTGGCGACATATATTCTTCCCAAACAATCAATGGCATTCCACTTGGCATACAGCATATCACGCATTTCGTAAGGTGATTCAATACGCACGTAGCGATAGAAAGAAATGGTGATACGTTTAAAGGTCTCAGCATCAAGCTTTTTTTGTAATTCATGACGGCCCAATTTATTGACCAATCCCTTTTTACTTGCGTTTGGATCCATGGAAAGAGTATTTTTGCAAAGGTACAAACTTATTCATCGTATTCTTAAACCGATTATACGGTCACCATATTAATCCTAAGTTTGCGTACATTTGTTGCAAACAAACAACTGTGCTGCACGTGCGTTTCATCAATATTCTCATAGTCATTGCTTTTTCTTCCTTGTGGTCGTGCGATAGCGACCCCAAGCCCATTCAGCGGGTAGACGCAGCAACATTTACGGAGCTGAAGTCTAAATACCGTGGCGCAATGATTGTTGACTTGAGAGACGCCGACGCTTATAAGAAAGAGCACATGAAAGGCGCGGTAAATCTGCCTGCAGATGATGAACTGTACAACAAACTCTATCAGCTCTCTACCAGACAGGTATACTTGATGTACTGCGATGACGGCAAAACCGCTAAGTCCATCATCCCGATGTTGGAGGAATTGAGGTTTCAGCAGGTGTATTTATTGAAAGAAGGGATGAGAATTGAGAATTAGAAAATGGCAGTGTAATGGCAAATTGATTAGGCAATTAACTAGCACTTGTCAAACAACTAAACAACTAAACGAATAAACATGAAAAAAGCACTCATAGCGATTGGCATAATTGTAGGAACGGCTTATGCTTGTCAGCAAAACCAAAAGGAAGCCGTATCGCGCAGCGAGGTTAAGCACTTTGACGTGAGTAAGTACACGGGCAACATCAATGTAGACGGAAGGATGATTATTGCTGAAGTATCAAAAGCATTTGAGGAGATGTATACCGAGGCCATTGAAAAGCATGGCACGGTGGGCGCCGTTGACTACTGCGCGGAAAACGCTTTTGATTTGCTTGACAGTTTGGGGCATTATTATGGCGTTGGACTGAAACGCACTTCACTGCGTATAAGAAATCCAGAGAACAAGCCCGATACACTAGATCTTGCAGTGCTCAATAACATGCGAAATCTCGGAGAAGAAGGCGTTGAACTTACGCCCATGAGCATGAAATTTTCTGGTGGCGACGGCATTCTATACGCCCCCATTAAAATGCAGCCCATGTGTTTGCAGTGTCACGGCATAAAAATGCGAGGGGATATCAAAGACGATGTATGGGCTAAAATAAGAGAACGCTATCCAGAAGACGTGGCCTACGACTATAACACCAATGAGTTGAGAGGCATCTGGGGCGTTTATTTTCCTGCTGAATATTGGGCACGAAAAGGCCGCGTAGACATGCCTGAAATGTAATCTCATGGACGTCGAGTCGCTTAGAAATTATTGCTTGCAAAAGCCCCACGCCACTGAGAGCTTTCCCTTCGATGAAGTGACCTTGGTGTTTAAAGTTCACGGAAAAATGTTTGCGCTGTTAGGATTGGAATGGGAAGACACAGCCATTAACTTAAAATGCGATCCGGAAAAGGCCATTGAACTTCGAGAAACCTATCCCGGTGATGTCATTCCCGGATATCATTCCAACAAAAAACACTGGAATACGGTGTACACCCAACGTGTTCCTCAGAAAGAACTAAAAGCCTGGATTGATCATTCTTATGATTTGGTTTTTGCCAAATTGCCGAAGAGGTTAAGACGATGAC
>JAIUMB010000204.1 GCA_022565745.1 Cryomorphaceae bacterium
CATCCTACATTTTACATCCTACATTTTACATCCTACATTTTACATCCTACATTTTTTTCATCCTACATTAACTAACTCCTGTCGTAAAGCTACGCTTCGCTCCCGTTCTTAATTCTTAATTTATCATCTTATCTTAGCCAAAAAAAAATCCCGTGCTACCAAACGCCTCTCTTACCATATTCAATGCCTCTGCCGGAACGGGCAAAACCTATACCCTTACCCGTGAGTTCATTTCTCTGTGCTTGGCCGATGACAATCCCTATGCATACCGAAACATTCTCGCCCTAACTTTCACCAACAAAGCCGCAGCAGAAATGCGAGAACGCATCCTCAGCAAACTTAGAGCTTTGGCAGAAGGCTGTGAAGAAGACATGGCACCGGGACTACTTACCACTTTGAAAATCGATGAAAACACCTTACAAGAAAGAGCCTCAAAGGTAATCACCGCCATTATCCACGACTTGGCATCGCTGAGCATTTCCACCATTGATCGTTTCACTTACCGATTGCTGCGAACGTTTTCTTTTGAACTCAACATCAACAACAGTGCGCGCCTGCGGATGGATGCCGATACCATCGCCAAGCAAACGGTGGATGCCCTACTCGAAGATGCCGGAGAAAACGACGACACCATGCTGCAAAATTACCTGAGCAGTTTTGTGCGCAATCAAATCAGAAACGATAAATCCTGGAACATCGTCACTCAACTTGAAGACATAGTAAAAAAACTGCACCACGAAAACGATCGTGAGGCGGTAAACGCCCTGCGAGAACACGACCTCAACGATTTCAACAACACGCGCAAATCCATCGCCGAAAAGCGAAAAAAACTGGAAAGTGAAATAAAGGCCGCGGGAAAAACTGCAGAGGCATTGCTTGACCAAATTGAACACCTGCATGGGGACATTTCTCACTTCAATGACTTACCCTCTTTTTTCAAAAAAATAAACGACCGACGCTTCGAACTGCCCGGATCCCGCTTGCGCAAAAACCGTGAAAGCATTTTTCTTAAAAAAAGCGCTGCCGACCGCGCCGGAGAAATGGAGGAATTCGCCCATGCCTTCGACCAAGCAGTTACTGTGATGGAAACACACCTACCCGATTACAACCTGCTCAGAGAGATTGAAAAGCACTTTGATGCTGTCGCTTTACTTGGCACCCTTCATCACGCTTACAAACGCATCCAAAAGGAAGAAAACTTCATCAACATCGGTGAGTTCCAATCCATGATCAACCAACTCACCGATAGCGACACACCCGATTACATTTTTGAGCGCCTCGGCGACCGATATACGTGGTTTTTCATCGATGAATTTCAAGACACTTCCAACTTGCAGTGGAACAACCTCAAAACTTTAGCACAGCACGCCATGGCCAACAATGGCGGCTCGATGCTCGTGGGCGATCCCAAACAAAGCATTTATCGCTGGCGAGGCAGCAATCCTGAACTTTTTCTAAACATCATCAACGACAAAGATCCTGATAGATTCTCACATTTATCAGGCGGACAAACCGTTGACCGCTACGGTCTCAACAAAAAGACATTGGACATCAATTTCCGATCTGGCCAAGCGATTGTACAATTTGTCCACGACCTATTCATCCACAAAGGCGAGGCAAACACACATGCTGAAAGCGCTTATTCTGAGGTAACTAAAAAAGCCAACAAAGACTT
The DNA here is from genome assembly GCA_022565745.1 of Cryomorphaceae bacterium. Taxonomy (GTDB): domain Bacteria; phylum Bacteroidota; class Bacteroidia; order Flavobacteriales; family Schleiferiaceae; genus CSBr16-58. The sequence continues at coordinate 1,676 of JAIUMB010000204.1, forward strand.
CATCGGTTGGGTTAATCTCGAATTCTATCCCAATACAGAGGCATTCGAGGACGTAGAAGAAACACGCTTGATCAGTATGATAACAGATGCGCTTTCGGATGGGTATGCACTGAGCGACATCACCATTTTGGTGCGCAATACCAAAGACAGCAAACGCGTTGCCGAGTGGATATCCGCTGCCAAACAAAGTGGTTATCCCCAACTCAACGTGATTTCAAATGAATCGTTTATTCTCGACAATCAACCCCATATAAAACTTATCATTGCCCTACTCAGCTACCTTCTTTACCCCTTCCAAAAGGGTAGTCGCTTCGACATTTTACATGCACTGGCCGAACTAAACATCCTCCAAAGCGACGACATCCACCCTGTATTGGAAGCAAAAATAAACCTTGATCAAGACAACTTTGAAGCGGAATTACGCCTCATGTTTCCCTTGCTCAACATGGAAATGCTTCGCCCGCTGCCTCTGGTTGACAAGTGCATGAGAATCATGCAAATGACCGGACTGAAACTGGCAGAAGACGTTTACTTACAAGCCTTTATTGAAGCCGTTCGCGCTCGTGTACAGGAGAGTCCGCTTGATGAGCACGAATTCCTCCGCTGGTGGAACGATAGTCGCCGCGACAGCATCGGCATTGAAATACCGGAAAACCTCAACGCCATCACAGTGACCACCATACACAAGGCCAAAGGACTGGAGTGGCCGGTGGTCATCATACCTTTTGCCAATTGGCAGTATCAACCACGCACCCCACAAATGTGGTTAAAAAACAATCATATCGATTTGAACTACGCCCAGGTTGATATCAAAAAGATTGACGATAAAAAACCCATGCCGTCAAACTATGTAAGTGCCGTTGAGTCATATGAAGAGGAACAGCGGTTTGACAACCTCAATTTGCTCTACGTAGCCTTTACACGTGCTGCACAGCGCTTGCTGGTTATGAGCAAAAAGCCACGAAACAACAGCAATACCATTCACGAATTCCTCTGCGAAAAACTCAACATCGCCAAACTTGAAGATATGGTGGCTGTAACGAGAGGAGAACAAAGTGCACGGATTGACGACAAAGGAAAACCCAACACATTTACGGAACGCTACATCCAACACAGCAACGCAGACGGTATTGCACCGGTGTTACAAGTTGGCAGAAAGTACAGTCCAGGCATCAATGACTTACCTGCCATAGCCCGCGGAAACACCATTCACGACGCATTACAGTTGATCGCCTTAGACCGCAAAAAGATTATACCAGTAGTGGAAGAGATGATCCGCAGTCAGCGCATCAAAGCCAATGAGCGAGAGGACATTGAGCAAGCCATTGAAGCCATTGTAAAACATCCGTTGTGTGTGTATATACGCGAAAACGCCTCGGAGGTACATACCGAGCAGACCATATTACTCCCAGGCGGCGAAATACTTCGTCCGGACCTCATCGCCACAACCACCGACGGCCAAACGTTTGTCATCGACTACAAAACCGGCGACCCCATGCCCAAGCACCAGCAGCAATTACAGCGATACATCGATGTGCTTCAGCAAATGGGGCGCAAAAACGTGCAAGGAGAGTTGATTTATGTGTAATGACGTTTCGTTAAAATGATTATTTATGCTAAACCACGAACTTTTTTAAACACAACAAAATGTTACTATAAGATCTCAAATATTTTTTAAAACAACGAAAAACACAAAAAGCACGAAAAAATTTTCGTGTCTTTCGTGCTTTTCGCAGTTTAAAGAAAAAGAATTTGATTGTCCGTAATTGCACCTAATTTATTATATTTGCCTAGAATTAAAAATCTTATAGCTATGAACCTATTTACATTCACTGCTGAGTTTGGAAATGAACAGGCCTGTCGAAAGCATTTTAAA
>JAIUMB010000205.1 GCA_022565745.1 Cryomorphaceae bacterium
ATTAAGGACTTCTCAGGTCAGTACAATAAAACGTTTGAACGCTCTGATTTGGCTTCAGGTAGTTATCTGTTGCGCATTAGAAACAGCAGTGGCACCGCCATGCGACGCGTAACGATTAACAAGTAATTTAAACGTTGATCATTATAAAAGCCCTCTGGTTAAAATCAGGGGGCTTTTTTTAATTGCAGCGCAATCGCCCAAATAGCAATTCCTGCACTCACCGCCACATTCAACGAGTGCTTGGTGCCGTATTGAGGTATTTCCACCGCGCCATCAGATGCGTCAATGACGTCTTGATCAACGCCGCTGACTTCATTGCCCAGCACAAGTGCAACCGATTCACCATGCTTTAACTCTTCGCAGAAAGTCTCCAAAGCAATACTGTTTTGGGTTTGCTCCAAACAGTACACCTTTACACCATTATTTTTTAATTGGCTGATAACGTCTAAAGTGTTTTTGTGATACGACCAATCCACCGATTCGGTTGCACCCAAGGCGGTCTTGTGAATGCCTTTGTGTGGGGGTACCGGCGTATGTCCACAGAGGTGAATGTGCGATACCCGAAAGGCGTCGGCGCTACGGAAAACCGAACCCACATTGTGCATGCTGCGCAGATTGTCTATCACCAAATGAAGCGTTATCTTCGTGGCCTGTTTAAATTCGTCGGTTGACAAGCGCTGCATTTCGTCGGTGCGCAACTTGCGACGCCCTTTATCGTTTTCGTTGGTCATAAAAATTATTAGTCAGTGAGCAAAAGTAGTGAGACACCGTTGATGAAACAATATTTCAGCATCAAGAGCAAGTATCCCGATGCCATTTTGCTGTTTCGCGTGGGCGATTTTTACGAAACCTTTGGTGATGACGCCGTTCGTACGTCTAAGGTACTGGATATCGTTTTGACCAAACGCGCCAATGGTGCTGCCGCCCATATCGAATTGGCGGGCTTCCCGCATCACGCACTGGAAAACTACCTGCCAAAACTCGTACGCGCCGGTCACCGCGTGGCCATTTGCGACCAACTCGAGGATCCGAAAAAAACAAAAACCATCGTTAAACGCGGCGTGACTGAATTGGTGACCCCCGGCGTTACCATGAGTGATCAACTCCTTTCAGCGCGAAACAACAATTTTTTATGCACACTCTACCCGGGCGATAAAGACAACTGGGGCATCGCCTTGGTCGATATTTCCACCGGTGAGTTTTTGGTAAGTCAGGGCAACCAGGGAGAAGTGGAGCAGTGGCTGCAAAATTTCTCCCCCAGCGAAGTCATTTTTCCCAAGCGATTGAAGGATGCGTTTATCCAAAGCATTAAGGAAAAAACGCCTTACTACGAGTTGGACGAATGGGTGTTTAAACCGGATTATGCCTACGATACTCTCAACCGACATTTTGAAACCAACTCCCTGAAAGGGTTTGGCATTGAAGAGTGGCCGGATGCCATCATTGCAGCAGGTGCCACCATTCACTATCTCAAAGATACGGAACACAACCACCTCGACCATATCAGCGGTATTTCGCGCATTTACGGCGGCGATTTTATGTGGATGGATGCCTTTACCATGCGCAACCTAGAGGTGTTTCGCTCCAATGCACAGGATGGAATCAGTCTGGTCGACACCATAGACCATACAGTGTCGCCTATGGGCGGACGACTGCTCAGACGCTGGTTGGCCTTTCCGCTAAAGGACGTGGCGCAGATTGAAAAACGCCTCGAGTTGGTTGATCACTTCGTTAAAAATCCGGTAGCAGCAGAACCACTTGTTGAAGAAATTAGACAGATTCACGACTTGGAACGATTGGTATCTAAATTGAGTACCGCCCGCATCAATCCGCGTGAAATAAAGCAATTACAGAACGGACTTTCAGCCATACAGCGCATCAAAACACTGGGCGAAAATGTGGAATCGGGAATGCTGCGCAGCATTGTTGACCACCTGCATCCCTGCGATCTCTTGCGTGAGAATATAGAAAAAACCATCACTGAGGATCCGGCCATTGCGGTGGGTAAAGGCAAGGTTGTGGCCGATGGCCGAAGTGAAGAACTGGACGAACTGAGGGTTCTTTTGCACTCCGGAAAAGACCAGTTGGCACAAATGCAGCAACGCGAAACCGAGCGTACCGGTATTCCCAACTTGAAAGTGGCCTTCAACAATGTATTTGGCTATTACATCGAAGTCCGCAACACCCATAAAAGCAAAGTGCCTGAGGAATGGGTGCGCAAACAAACGTTGGTCAATGCCGAGCGCTACATTACCGAGGAATTGAAAATGTACGAAGATAAAATCATGGGCGCCGAGGAGAAAGTGCTGCAACTGGAGCAGCATATCTTATCCGAATTGGTGCGCGAGGCCACTTCATACATAGGGTCTTTACAACAAAATGCTCAAACCATTGCCCGTTTAGACTGTCTCATCGCCTTTGGCCAATTGGCACTAAAAAACAACTTTACACGTCCGGAGTTTACCGATGAGCCGGTATTGGAAATCACCGACGGTCGACATCCGGTGATTGAGCGACAATTGCCACCAGGAAAGCCTTACATACCTAATGATGCAAGGCTAAGTGCCAATGATACCCAAATCATGATGATTACCGGGCCAAATATGGCTGGTAAATCGGCCTTATTGCGGCAAACGGCCTTAATCAGTTTATTGGCACAAATTGGGTCTTTTGTGCCGGCATCTTCGGCCAGATTGCACCCGCTGGATAGAATATTTGTGCGCGTAGGTGCCTCCGATAACATTTCTCAGGGCGAGTCTACTTTTATGGTAGAAATGAATGAAACGGCGACTATTCTCAACAATCTTTCGCCGCGAAGTTTGATTCTCTTAGACGAGATTGGTCGAGGTACCTCAACCTACGACGGCATTTCGATCGCATGGAGCATTGCACAGTTTTTACACGAGCATCCGCACCGACCGTTGACGTTGTTTGCCACCCACTATCACGAGCTCAACGAAATGGAGAACACCTACGAGCGCATCAAGAATTTCAACATCAGCGTGAAAGAGATTAAAAATGAGATTGTCTTTTTGCGCAAACTGGAAGAAGGCGGCAGTGAGCACAGTTTTGGCATCCACGTTGCCAAGATGGCCGGATTGCCGCCATTGGTCGTCTCAAATGCCCGCTCGGTACTTAAAAAGCTTGAAGCTTCTCGTCGCGATGACCCCAAAAAGGAGTTGGCCAAGGAAGACGTACAGCTTTCTATTTTCCAACTCGATGACCCCTTGCTCGAGGATTTAAAAGAAGACATCAAAAATCTCGACATCAACGCCCTAACACCCGTCGAGGCCTTGATTAAGCTCAATGAGTTTAAGCGCAAACTCGGGGTTTGAAGTGCTGAAGCACGCATGGGCTGCTACGCAGGCATGGGGCGCTACGCGCGCATGGGTTTGCGAATGCATATATAGGCCAATATTCATTTTGATCTATCCAATGCATGTATGTATAGAAAACGGTCAACCTTATTCAGGCAGTCAAAAACTAAAAACAAGGAATCTCAATTGAAAACTCCAAACAGACCAGTACAACTATC
>JAIUMB010000206.1 GCA_022565745.1 Cryomorphaceae bacterium
CTACAGAAATTTTCAAAAAGCGACTGGCACAAGAAAATGATTTGGAGGATAAGGAAAAGTTGATGGCGGCGTTTTTGGAAGTTTTGGAGGGGTTGGGCGATTAAGCGCTTGAAGCGCAGCGTAAGATAATATTAGTCTCTTGATGCTTTTCTCTCTGTTTTTATTAGAGAAAAACGACATTTACTTTAATTCTGTAAAAAAGCGTTCGAAGGGAGAATAAGGGTTTAATGTGTGACAAAAGTCACTATTCAAAGCTTAAAGATTAGAGTTAACTTTGTTTTTTTGGATTCTTAATCCTATATATTTACGAATAAGCAACCTGTCTCGAATCGTTTAACCAATTTTTGATTTCAAATGCGGAGCTTTATATTTTTTCTATTGACGTCTTTAAGTCTGGTTGCTCAAAGTAACTTTCCCTACAGTGTGATTGTTGAGCCCGTCTCTATCAACAATCTTCCCGGTCTTCACTCCTACGCAGTTGGTCAACACAATGGTTTGTGGGTGTTTATTGGGGGAAGAAAAGACGGGATACATGCACGACAACCATTCAACGCGTTTCCTCAGTCAGATAACAACACCGACATCTATGTCGTAGACCCCCAAAACGACTCTGTTTGGTCAGCGAGCATTAATGTCTTGCCAACCTCTATACGCGAGCAATTACAGTCTACAAACATGAACTTTTATCAAGATGCGGATACCTTGTATTTCCTTGGGGGATATGCTTTTTCAGTAACTGCCAATAACCATATCACGTTTCCGCACCTCACCTCCATTCAAGTTTCCGGACTTATCGACGCGGTCATTAACGGACAGAGCATAGTGCCTTACTTTAAGCAAATGACCAATCAAAATTTTGCAATTACAGGCGGTCAAATGGGAAAAATAGAAAATACGTTCATCGTAGTTGGCGGCCATCGTTTTGACGGGCGTTACAACCCTATGGGCAACCCCTCATATACACAGACATACACGAATCAAGTTAGGCGATTTACCATCGACAATAGTGGTAATCAGTTAAGCATTAGCAATTACTCTACCAACAGCGACCCTGTACATTTGCGCCGTCGGGACTACAATTTAATTCCTCAAAAACTACCTGCTGGAGACTTTGGCTACACCATATCCGCCGGCGTATTCCAGCCACAAGCCGACCTGCCATATCTATATCCCGTCGACATCAATGATACCGGCTATGTACCCCATACTGGATTTAACCAATATCTAAGCCACTACCACGGCGCAAAAGTAGCCATGTTTGATTCTGCCAATGGCATCAATCATACGTTGTTCTTTGGGGGTATTAGCCAATACTATCCAGATGCAAATGGTCAATTGATTCAAGACAACAATGTGCCATTTGTGCGTACCATCAGTTTGCTAAGCCGATTTCCGGATGGTCGATTTGAAGAATACGCCATGCCCGACAAAATGCCCGGTTTACAAGGAGCCAGTTCGGAGTTTATCTTCAATAAAACACTGCCACATCACCCTTCAAAAATTGCGATGTTAAACAACATCAACGAAGACACCATACTGCTTGGACACATTTTTGGAGGTATACACGCTGTGTCTCGCAATCCATTTGCCCAAAACCAAACCAATACAACCTCGGCAGACGACAATCTGTACAAAGTACTTCTGATAAAAGACCAATCATCTTCGGTACAGAAAGTAGATGGCACTCACGCATACACAATTCGCGTATACCCTAATCCCGCTAAGACCCACATTGACGTTGAAGCCAACATACCAGAGCATTCTAATGCCCACTATTTTGTTAGCGATTTGCAAGGGCGTATCATAGTAGAAGGCGCCAAAATGCTTGCGCCAAAAGAAACAATGCGCATAGATCTACCCGAAAGTTTGTCGTCCCAGCGACTTATTCTCAACGTCGTTTTCAATGATCGATACTACACAACTCATAAAATTGATTTAATCCGTTAAGGATTGCAACCACAATAGACTAAAAAAACAATTGTATATAACGTGCGAACACAATTAGTGAACCGCGAATAAATGCAAATGTTTTTTTTAGCCCCGAATGATCACCAATGCACACGTATGTTTTATTCGTGAAAATTAGTGTTCATTAGTGGCCAACGTATCGTGTGATGTTCTGGCCGCAAATTCAATTGTTTTGCCACGAATTGCACGAATGCACACGAATTAAGAACTGTTAGCACGCGATTCATCACGCGCATATTTCGGGAAAAAATAGCTTTCTTAGACTAAAATCCAAAAATATCATGCTTTTTTCGTATTTGATTCCAAAAAAGTTATATATTTGTAGGTATTGATCTTTACAGACAAATGCTATATTGAAAAAAAATGATTGCTCGAAAACTACACCCAATTATATCTGAAAAGCTAAATAAAGGAAAAGCCATAGTGATTATGGGTGCACGGCAAACCGGCAAAACCACATTATTAAAGGCTCTTTTAGAAGGAACAGATGTTTTATGGTTTAGCGGCGACAACCCCGGCGTTCAATCTCGGTTTTCTCAAGCAGATGCACCACTACTAAAAGCGTTAATTGGAGAAAAGAAATTCTTGATTATTGATGAGGCTCAAAAAATTGAGAATATTGGCAATACCCTCAAGATCATCGTTGATCAAATACCGGAAGTTCAAGTAATTGCCACGGGATCATCCTCTTTTGATTTGGCCAACAAAACCAATGAGCCACTTACAGGCAGGAAATTTGAATTTACGATGTTTCCCATTTCGACCGATGAGATGGTGCAACATCATGGACTTTATGAGGAGGAAACCTTATTAAACCATCGTCTGGTTTTTGGTTATTATCCAGAGGTGTTAACCAATATGAGCAATGAGGTAGAAATACTGCAACTTTTATCGGACAGCTATTTGTACAAGGATGTATTGATGTTAGACAACATCCAAAAACCCGAAGCGCTTGTTCGCTTGCTTCAAGCTTTGGCCTATCAAATTGGCAATCAAGTGAGTTATCATGAACTTTCACAATTGATTGGTTTAGATAGCAAAACGGTTGAAAAATATATAACCTTATTGGAAAAATCCTATATCATTTTCCGTTTGGGTACATTTAGTCGGAATTTGAGAAATGAATTAAAAAAAAGCCGTAAAATTTACTTTTATGACAACGGCATTCGTAACGCCGTTTTATCAAATTTTCAATTTGCAGAAACCCGTGCAGACATTGGAGCTCTCTGGGAGAATTACCTCATCAGTGAACGCAAAAAACACAACCATTATCAGCGAAGATTTGCCAATCTTTGGTTTTGGCGCACACGTACCGGACAAGAAATTGACTACCTGGAAGAAATAAACGGGACATTAACCGCCTTTGAATTCAAGTGGAACCCCCATAAGAAAATCAATCCCCCAAAAACGTTTACGAATCATTACCCAAATAGTACCTTTGAAGTGATTACCCCAAAAAACTATATGTCCTTTGTAACTGGACTAAAACTCTAACTCAAGCCTATTGCCATGAATTGCACGAATGCACATGAATTTAGAACTGTTGGCACGCGATGAATC
>JAIUMB010000207.1 GCA_022565745.1 Cryomorphaceae bacterium
CCAGCCTGCCTCCGATGGCCCAGTTGTCCGATATCATTTTATGTAAATGGACGGATGTTTTAATCCCTATGAGTTCGGACTTGCTGTTACCGCCAAAGTCTTCGGAAAAAATAAAGTTTAATGACCCACCCAACAACAGATTCCCTTTTTCTAACTGTGCATTTGTTTTAAAAAACAGCAAAGCGAAAAACACAGAAAAAACAGATATACGTATGTTCATTCTGGGAGAACGCTAAATCTAATTTTAAATTTTACAACCCAACCCCGATAGCTATCGGGGCTCTGATTAATAGTCAGATGCTCTAACCAACTAGATTTTTAAAGCCGAAGTATCTCCAATAAAAAAGCCGAAGATTTCTCTCCGGCTTTTGCTCCTCCTCTTGGGCTCGAACCAAGGACCCTCTGATTAACAGTCAGATGCTCTAACCAACTGAGCTAAGGAGGAAGGTGTTTCCCTTTTTTGGGACGGCAAAAGTAATTTGAATTTTCTTATTGAACAAGAAAAAATATTAATGAAGCAGATTTTTTTTCATTTTTCTGCAATCAATCATTTGTGGTTTAAAATCACGGCCAATCGTTAACTTGCGCAAAAATTCATCTTATATGAGATTATTGATTATCCTCGTTGCAGCGGTGTTTACCGGATGCGTTGGTTCACAAGTATATAACCCGTCTTTGATGGTGCCCGGACAAGATTTGGAGCCAGGGCAGGCCAAGATTTCTCTCTCCGGTGGCCCGGCGCCCCTGTCGCATAAAGACGATGTAACGACTTTCCAGACACCCGATTTTGAGGTCAATACCGGCGAACCCACCGCGGCTTCCTTTGCGTTTATTGGTGATGCGGCTTTGCAAATTGGCTTGCAAAAAAACCATACCCTCACTTTGCGAGGATGGACGGAGCTTGCTGTACCTGTGAATCGTTGGGGTGCTGCTATAAGTGATCTGTATTGGATCAAGCGCGAAAACAGCTATGGTGGTTTTGATTTTGGTGTGCAACCGGCAGTAGCTGTGGTCGGCGATCAATGGTCGGCACAAGGATGGGGCGCGCAGTTGGCCGGTGTGGCTCGATATCGTCACAGCGAAACGCTCGGTGTTTACGGCGGTCTTGGTCCGCTTTATGGCCGCATGCCTGAGCTGCCCATCAACTACTTTGATCGCGCCGAAGTTCTCGGCATCGATAATCCCAGACCAGATGGCTGGGGTATTGGGTTGCATATTGGGGCTGAGTATGAATTTATGTCGCGTTTAACCGGACGTGTCGATATCAACTTTATTGCACAGCGAGATAATTATTACCGCGAGTTTAGCTATATACCATGCTTTACCCTCGGAATAGGCTTTTTGCTTTTTCCTGAAAAATAAGGGGGTTAAGGCATGATTTATGCCTCAATATTGAGAAAACAAATCAGCTTATGCGCTCAGGTTTACCTTTGCAATCGAGAATGTTCCTTGCTATGCTTGGACTCATCGTATTGTCCTTTTTGATGACAGGCACCATTTCTTTTTACTTTTTTAAAAAGGAGAATGAAGAGTACAACATGGAGCGGTTAAAGCGAAAAGAATATGCCATACGTGCCACCATAGATTATTTCGTAAGAAACCATCACCAAGACTTATATCTCAACGCATCGATGTTGGTGGAGGTATTTGACGATCGCATTTGTGAGCTGGCCGAGATTCATCAACAGGATATTGGTTTTTATGATTTTGATGGGTCGTATATCATTAGTTCTAAAAGTGAAGACCTCGAAACTTCTCTTTTTCCTGTTCAGATTCCTGATTTGCTTTTAGACCAATTAAAAGAATCCGGAGAAGGTATTATGAATTATCGCGCAGATAATAATCAAAAATACATTTTTTCTTCAACGGTGGTGTACGATGAAAGCCAACGCCCTCTGGCTATTCTCAATTTTCCTTACCTCACTGATGAAAGGTATGAAGAAGATGAACTGAAGGAGTTTTTTGCACGCTTATTCGGAATCTTTGCGTTGGTGTTTTTTATAGCGGTCATGTTTGCCCTTCTTTTGTCTAACAGCATTGCTCGACCATTGACCATCTTGAGGCAAAAAATTGCTGAGACGAGGTTGGGCGACAACAAACCGATTGAGGGTAAATACCCTCCGGAAATTCAACGATTGGCGTCGGAATATAATCAAATGCTCAATGAACTTCACGAAAGTGCTATTTTACTTGCGCAACGTGAACGGCAAACCGCCTGGCGGGATATGGCAAGACAAGTGGCGCACGAAATTAAAAACCCACTGACCCCAATGAAGTTACAAATGCAGATGTTGGCAGTGAGTCCGGACACACCACAAAACATTAAGAGTAAGTTAGAAGGCCTAGTGGCTCAAGTAGATGCTATGGCAGAAATTGCCGATGCGTTTTCGCGTTATGCCAACTTGCCAGAATTAAAACGCGAGCCAGTATACGTACAAAGTATGTTGCTGAAAACCATAAGTATTTTTGATGCAAGTCAGGTCACTTTAGAAGATAAAACCAATGAAAAGGTGATGGTAAATGGTGATGCTGAGCAGCTAACTAGAGCAATGAATAATCTCATTAAAAACGCACTTCAAGCTGAACGGCCAAGTGTGCCCATTGCAGTTCGTATTGAGTTATCGGTAAGTGATGACAAGGTACAAATTGATATTATTGACAACGGAATTGGAATTCCGGAAAGTGAATTGGAAGCGATTTTTGAACCGCGGTTTACAACTAAAAATTCTGGAATGGGATTGGGCTTGTCCATCGTTAAACGCGTCATAGAGGGTTTAGATGGAGCCGTTTCCGTAAAATCTACGCCTGGAAAAGGTTCTGTTTTTTCAGTACATTTGCCAAAAACATAACAAATCATGCAAAGTATATTGGAAAAAGAAGGTCACTTAGCCATACTCACGGTTAATCGTCCAGACAAACTTAATGCTCTTAACGCGGAAACCATTCAGTCGCTGCACAACCATCTTGTTGATGTGCGTGAGGACAACAGCATACGTGTGCTAATCATCACTGGCAGCGGCACTAAGGCCTTTGTGGCCGGCGCAGATATTGCGGAGCTCGCTCCACTTTCTGTTACTGAAGGACAAGCATTGGCTAAGCGAGGTCAAGACTTATTGTTTAACGTCGTTGAGCAAATGCCTAAGCCGGTAATCGCAGCAGTTAACGGGTTTGCTCTAGGAGGGGGCTTGGAATTAGCGATGAGTTGCCATATGCGAATAGCATCAGGCAATGCAAAATTGGGCTTGCCTGAAGTGAGTTTGGGCTTGATTCCCGGATACGGTGGAACACAGCGGTTGGCACAATTGGTGGGCAAAGGCAAAGCCATGGAAATGATTACCACTGCCGGAATGCTCACTGCAGAAGAAGCCCTCGCATGGGGGTTGGTCAACCACGTTGTGCCTCAAGATGCTCTTCTTAAAGAAGCCAAGGGAATGGCAGAAAAAATGATGAAACAATCGCCTGTAGCCATTAATCACGCTTTACAAGCCGTACGCGCCGGTTACGAAATGGG
>JAIUMB010000208.1 GCA_022565745.1 Cryomorphaceae bacterium
AACAGGGTCAGGATAGAGGTTCAACTACTACTACTACAAATTTCACTCTACCCCGCCCCTGTCGTAATTTCTAAATGAGATTTAGTCACCGATAATCCAAGCGAAACACTATGGCCATCAACATCAATTCTTGCTATCAACTCTTATGGTTAATGATATAATGTTTGAAGAATTCATCGCCTGGCTTTAACCAGCCCTTTAAGCGTAAATGGCAGGGGTGAAGAGGATGTTAACGAACTCTCCACCCCTGCACTTACTCTACTACTATTTGTCATCTAATGTGTTTGTCATTCTCATGGTCTTTTTTCAGACTACGAGTCTCCTGTTCTGAAAATCATCTCTTTTAAAACGTATAGACGCTTTGAATCAGTAACTGTTGTTGCCAAGCAGTGGTTGTCGCAAAAGGGTTTTTCTTCGCATAACCTATTTGATCACCTACTATAGAACGAGCGTAAACACGTCTTAAAGTAGCAAACCATGCAGCGTTTACTTATGCAAGCAGGAAAGAGATGTGTATGTGAACATAGGAAGTAGTTGTAGTTTTGAAAAATTTTTCACAGTATTACAATGTCTTTTTTAATATTTGGTAGAGTGTAGTAGTTCACCAAATATTTACCATGCAATGATACGATGTTTTCCTCATGTCTAAGCAGGCCTTTCAATAGGCAATTGATACTCAAAAGAGTGTTTTTTGATAGACAATGATAGACAAAACGGCAAAAAACCATTCAAAGCAATCGTTATTTACACAGTATCTTTGCTGGATAAACGGTATTTAGGTGTGGTTTATTGCGGGTTCTCATAAGCGACCTACACGTGCTGTTTGCTCAGCCATGTTTCAAAGTCTATGTTGTTGTTGAGCTTTAGTTTTTTGACTAAGCGATATTTTTTAGTAGCAACGCTAGATGTAGATATGTTTAGAATATTCCCAATTTCTTTATTGGTGAGTTGCATGGCAGCCAAAATACAGAATTCAATCTCACTTCTAGTTAACTCGTGCTCAGGACGAGATAAGTTCACCAATAAAACGGGATTCAGTGCTTTGAATTTATCAATTGTAGACCACCAATTTTGATTGTCTTTGCCTTTGATTCGCTTAATCTCCTTATTGACGTGGGGAATTTTCTCCTTTTTTAGTAACGCTTCAATTTGCTCAAATTCTTCTTGGAGTCTAAAACGCTCGGTAGATTGAATGATCAGATCACTGTCTTTCTCCTTGATGATTTTATCTTTGAGCATGCTAAAATCTTTTTCTTTCTGTAGCTCTTTATTTGTTTTTGCGTTTAACTCGTCTAAGCGTTTTATTTCTTGACGAAGTGCAATCTTTCTTTGCTTGCAAATCACCGATGTCATCAAAGGGATTAAAAACAGTAGTGCAGCAGCTCCCGATAAAATGTATCTTTTTTGTGTTCTAAACGTTAACGCTAAATCTTGATGGTTTTGATTAAGGGAATCAATTTTTAACTTGTAAAGGTTTTCAAGGGATTGAATTTGATCGTTATAGATTTCTTTAAATAGAGAGTCGTTAATTTTATGCGCTTGTAAAGCATAGTAGTAAGCGCGCTTAAAATCTTCACGCACTTCCATGATTTGCATTACTGTTTGGTAGAATTCAATTTGATCAAGTGGGGCTGCATTCACAAAATCGTTGTTAAAATCTTCTTGATCTACCACATAATCAATGATCGAATCGATTGTTGATTGTTCTTCGTGGTTAAGCGCATCATTGAGTAATTGCGAAATGTGGCTTACCAATAATGGCGTATGGAGATTGGCGGTGTCTTTATTTTCGTGTTGCTCTATTTCTATGGTTTTTTCTGGGGTAGTAGCCCATAGGATTTTGAACCATGGCAATAGAAATATAAGCACGGCCACAACCGTCCTGTAAAGTAGCATGAGTTATTCGTTTTAATAGTTAAAGCCTGCTTCATGTTGTTACATGAAATTAATCATTACATCATAATCATCATCCCTACTGTGAAGTAGATAAACATGCCTATAACGTCGTTGGTAGTAGTTATAAAAGGGCCCACGGCCACTGCCGGGTCAATCTTTAAGCGGTGAAGCACCAAGGGAACAATGGTGCCAAACAAAGCGGCGAATATGATGACCGAAAACAAAGCGGCGCTTACCGTAATGGATAAGTTGTAGCTCTTGCCCAACATATAATTCACTATGAATATTACGGATGAACAAACCGCGCCGGTCAACAATCCTACGCCAAAATCTTTTCCGAGTTTTGAAGTAACGGAATCTTTAAATCCGCCTTCCGAAGCCAGGGACTGTACCACCAAAGCGGCAGATTGCACCCCAACATTTCCCCCGGTAGCAGCAATAAGGGGAATAAATGGACCCATTTCTGGGAATTGAGACAAATCAAAATAATCGATCACGCGTGAGCTGAAAATACCTCCAACCAAGCCCACAAATACCCAAGGCAGTCGCGCTTTGGTAAGGGTAAAGACATTATCTTTCGACTCTACATCAAGGGTTAATCCGGAGGCCATTTGATAATCTCTACCCGCTTCTTCGGCAATCACATCGACCACGTCGTCGATGGTAATGCGCCCAAGCAGCTTACCGGCTTCATCGGTTACAGGAATCACCACGAGGTCGTATTTGCGCATAATCCGCGCCACTTCTTCGGCATCGGTTTCGGCGGTAACGGATACCACCGAAGGGTTGAACACATCGGCAACCGGTGTTTTGGTTGAAGTGGTCAGCAGTTTTTTTAACGAAAGGGTGCCCAACAATATGTCTTCATCATCCACCACATATATGGAGTGAACGTGTTCTATTTCTTCTGCTTGACGACGCATTTCACGCACACAACGCATCACCTTCCAATTTTTATTGACCTTGACCAACTCTTTGGCCATCAAAGCCCCAGCGGTGTCTTCATCGTGGGTGAGGAGTTCGCTGATTTCCCTGGCTTGCTGGTCGTCGGGGATGATGTCCAATACCTCTTTTATGCGCTGATCTGAAAGTTCAGAAATGATATCAGCGGCGTCATCGGAATCGAGTTCACTGATGATGTCACGGGCAATTTCTTCGGAACTATATTCATCAATTAAGGCCTGGCGAACGTCTTCGTCGAGTTCAATGATGACGTCTGCTGAACGGTCGTTTGGCAGGGCGCGAAGCATCTTTCCGGCCAGTTCGGTGTTTAAGCGGTCAATCACCTCCGCAATGTCTGCAGCATGCATGCCCTCTATGTTTTGCAACACTTCTTCAATGCGGTTTTGAACCAAGCACTCTTCGAGATACTCCAAAAAAGCCGGGGTCAATTTTACTTCAGCACTCATGACAGCATACGTAAAAGGTAATCAAATTCTTCAACGGTTAACGTTTCCGGACGACGGCCAAAAATAGGAAATTTCCTTTGATTTTCCGTAAAAGAATATGTTTTTAATGAC
This sequence comes from Cryomorphaceae bacterium, assembly GCA_022565745.1. Classification (GTDB taxonomy): domain Bacteria; phylum Bacteroidota; class Bacteroidia; order Flavobacteriales; family Schleiferiaceae; genus CSBr16-58. Next base: position 3,417 of record JAIUMB010000208.1, read on the forward strand.
CCGCGCAGCATTTTTCGTCGCTGACCAAAGGCCTGCTTTACTAATTTTAAAAAGTCCTCGGGACTTGATTCAATCCGTGGTTGTGCTCTT
>JAIUMB010000209.1 GCA_022565745.1 Cryomorphaceae bacterium
ACAAGACTAAGCCATAACAAATCAAATATTGGCGTGTACATGCATCCGCAACCCAGACCTCCGACCCCCGACTATACCATTCGGCCAATTTTTCGATACGTGCCTAAGGCTGTAACAAATCAAATATTGGCGTGTACACGCATTCGTATACCCATGCGCGCGCAGCGCCCCATGCCTGCGTCAGCAGCCCATGCTTCCATGCTAGCAAAGCATCCGCAACCCAGACCTCCGACTATACCATCCGGCGAATATTACCCTACAAGCCTAAGGCTAAAACAAATCAAATATTGGCCATTATATGCATTCGTAAACCCATGCGCGCGTAGCGCCCCATGCCTGCGTCAGCAGCCCATGCGTACGAAGTACCCCATGCTTGCGCAGCACATCTTCACCATTAAAAACTTATAACCAAATAGATGCTAAATCTTCGAACGCTTGCGCTCGTGCTCTTTGAGGTAAATTTTACGCAATCGGATGCTCTCCGGTGTCACCTCGACGTACTCGTCGCCTTGGATGTATTCGAGGGCTTCTTCCAAGCTAAACTTGATGGGTGGCGTTAGCTTCATCTTGTCATCGGCACCAGATGAACGCATGTTGGTGAGCTTTTTGGTCTTGGTTACGTTCACGGTCATATCGCCGGGACGACTGTTTTCACCAATCACTTGACCTTCGTAAATCTCTTCGTTGGGTGCAATGAAAAATTTGCCGCGATCTTGTAGGTTGGAAATGGAGTAAGGAATGGCTTTTCCTGTTTCTAGCGAAATCAAACTACCATTGTTACGTCCGGGAATGTCGCCTTTATAGGGCGCGTATTCTTTAAAGCGGTGCGCCATAATGGCCTCGCCTTGAGTCGCTGTAAGCAAGTTGTTTCGCAATCCGATGATGCCGCGTGACGGTATGGAAAATTCCAATACCATGCGGTCACCCTTAGGCAACATGCTGAGCATTTCGCCCTTGCGCATGGTGATCATTTCAATGGCCTTTCCAGAGTGGTTTTCGGGAAGGTCAATGGTGAGCTCTTCTATAGGCTCGCATTTTACACCGTCTATTTCTTTGATGATGACCTGTGGCTGGCCAATCTGCAATTCGTATCCCTCGCGGCGCATGGTCTCAATCAAAACAGAAAGGTGAAGTACACCACGACCAAATACAGTGAACGTATCCGAGCTATCGGTCTCTTGTAAACGAAGAGCCAAGTTGCGCTCCAGTTCAGCTTCAAGGCGGTTTTTGATGTGACGACTGGTAACAAACTTTCCTTCGCGACCAAAAAACGGTGAATCGTTGATGGTAAAGGTCATGCTCATGGTGGGCTCGTCGATGCGAATGCCGGGAAGCGCTTCTGGGTTTTCGTGATCGGCTAACGTGTCGCCAATCTCAAAGTTTTCCAAGCCGGTAATGGCGCAGATTTCTCCGGCCGGGACTTCATCTACTTTGACCTTTCCAAAACCGGAAAACAAAAACAATTCTTTAATGCGTATCTTGCTGACCGAGCCGTCGCGTTTCACCAATGAAACAGGCATATTGGGCAGCAATTTTCCGCGCTGTACTCTACCAATGGCAATGCGACCAGTATAGTTGCTAAAGTCCAAACTGGTAATCAACATTTGCGGCGTCCCCTCCTCTACTTTGGGCTCAGGTATTTCCGCAATGATGGCGTCCAATAAGGGCGTAATGTTATCTGTGGGCTTGTTATAATCGGTACTCATCCAACCATTCAAACCGGAACCATAAAGGGTTTTAAAATCCAACTGCTCATCGGAAGCCTCTAGGTTAAACATCAACTCAAATACCGACTCCTGAACTTCGTCGGGGGTACAGTTGGGCTTGTCTACCTTATTGACAACCACGATGGGCTTTAGTCCTAGTTCAATGGCTTTTTGGGTCACAAAACGGGTTTGTGGCATGGGGCCTTCAAAGGCGTCTACGAGAAGAATAACCCCGTCGGCCATGTTGAGGACACGTTCTACTTCACCACCAAAGTCGGAGTGACCAGGGGTATCAATGATATTGATCTTGTAGTCTTTATAGATTACAGATACGTTTTTGGCTAATATGGTAATGCCCCGTTCGCGTTCCAGGTCGTTGCTGTCGAGCATCAATTCGCCGGGCGTCTCGTGATCCTTAAAAAGTTTACCTGCGATGAGCATTTGGTCAACGAGGGTCGTTTTCCCGTGGTCAACGTGAGCGATGATGGCGATGTTGCGAATGTTTTGCATAATTGCGAAAGTCTAAATGGTACTTGTCCTTAAAAGTCATAGTGGCTGAAATAAGAAGTTCGAGAGTAAGTCTTACTGATGGGTTAGAAATGTACTTACCCTACGTAGCTATCGGACTTTATAAACAGTCACTGTTTTGAGCGTGCAAAAGTACATTGATAAACAATGCATTTGACTTATTACGTGCATTATTTTTTTATGACGAAAAATCGGCCATTATCGTACCTTAGCCGCATGGATAACCGCGATGTTTACTACATGCAGCGCTGTATGCAGCTGGCAGCTCAGGGACTCGGATACACCTATCCCAACCCCTTGGTAGGCTGCGTAATCGTTAAAAACGACCGCATCATCGGCGAGGGATGGCACAAAAAAGCCGGAGAGGCACACGCCGAAATCGATGCGTTTGAGCACCTCAAAGCAGGCGAAACTGCCGAGGGCGCCACGCTATACGTCAACCTGGAACCATGTGCGCATTACGGTCGCACACCACCCTGTTCCGACCGCATTGTTCGTGAAAAACTGGCACGGGTGGTCATCGCCAATGCCGACCCCAATCCGCAAGTGGCGGGGCGCGGCATCCAACGTATGAAAGACGAAGGCATCGAGGTAACCGAAGGTGTTTGTCGGGAAGAAGGTGAACGACTAAACCGTCGGTTTTTTACCTTTCATCGCCACCAACGCCCATACATCATTTTAAAATGGGCCGAATCCGCGGATGGGTACTTGGCGCCGGAAAACGCCGAAGGACAAGTTCGCATAAGCGACGACCATCACCGCCGACAAAACCACCGTTGGCGCGCAGAAGAAGCCGCCATTTTGGTGGGGCGCAATACAGCCGCGGTCGACAACCCTCAGCTCAACCTTCGCCACTGGACGGGCAACCCACCCTTACGTATCGCCATTGACCGAAAAGGCGACCTTTCCCCTGACTTACATCTTTTTGACGGTCAGCAGAAAACCCTGATATTCACCGCATCGGAAAAACAATACCCCAATGCCGAAGTCGTGCGCTGTAAGATGGATGACTGGTCGTGGCTTTCTACCCTGACCAAAGCCCTGTACGAGCGCTACATTCAAAGTTTGATCGTTGAGGGCGGCGGAGAAACCCTACGTGCTTTCTACAAGGCAGGTCTTTACGATGAAATCAGAGCGTACCGCAACGAAGGTGTTGTGTTTGGCGGTGGGGTAAAGGCGATTGATGGCGTGTCGTTTTCAGCACACTGAATGCGTTAACGGTAAGGCGAATAATAGAGGGGCTTACAAAATGCGTACAGTTTTA
>JAIUMB010000210.1 GCA_022565745.1 Cryomorphaceae bacterium
AAAAACAATATCCTCAATTGGTATAAAAACGATGCCGTCGTTTACTGGAACACCAATTTTTCTGAAGTGTTGATTTCTTAGAGATTCTCTAAGCTCATATAAGCGCATTTGGATCTGTTTCTGACTGTAACTCGACTCCACTTTTTTTAAGACCTCCACAACCCGGTTGGGTCTTACTGGTTTTAGAATATAATCTATGGCATTCATCTCAAATGCATTCACTGCATAATCGCTATAAGCAGTACAAAATACGATTTCAAAGTCGATGTCTTCATTTTCGAAATATGAAAAAATCTCAATTCCTTGTTGATTTGGCATTTCAATGTCTAAAAACACCAGTTTAGGCTTCTCGGTTTTTATCACTTCTACACCTTCACGCAGGTTTGATGCTTCAAAAACCTCATAGGCATCTTGATATTCTCGAGAGATTATATGTCGAATTAGTGATCTAGCTGTTGGCTCATCATCTACAATAACGATTTTCATTGGCTCAAAATTACTATTCAGAGACATAATTGAACATCTCAGTAAATCTCTGCCCTGTATGAGACTTTCGATTACTTTGATGTTTCACCAGGTAATATTACGCATGATAATTTTAAATTGACGCATGAGTTTACAAAAGTGGCTTATAAACTGCTAAAAAAAAACACCGCTTAGTAGCGGTGCTTTAAATTTTATCTGATGAGTGTAATCGATCCTTGTCGATTGATCAATTGTGTATCGCCTCCATCGGGGGGATTAAATCTTGCGGTGATTTGATAAAAATAGACACCTGAATTGAGATTGGTGCCGTCAAACGTTCCATCCCACCAAAACGGTTCATCGTGGTCATTTTCTTCGAAGACCTTTCTGCCCCAGCGATCAACAATCCTCAAGGTGAATTCAACCACTTCACAACCGGGGTTAACACGTACCCCCCACTTGTCGTTATTACCGTCATTGTTAGGCGTAAATGCGTTAGGGATATACAAATTACAGTCAACTATCCCCTTTTCAGGAAGCGGATTTCCGCTGCTGATCTGAGCGTTAATTTGTGATGAAAACATAAAAGCCATAACAAAAGCCGTGACTGTTATGAATTTATAGTAGTTAGTTCGTGACATTTGGTTCATTTATAAATGCATTATAATGCAATCGTTCCAATGAGCAAATATAGTTAAATCTTTTTTTAACACAACATTTTTATTAATTATCGTCAAATTATCTGATTTAAAGAAGTCAACCTTTTATTAAACGAAATAGAACGTTTGAGTATAAAATGCTAACTGACGAGTTCATCTTTTTCTACTCTTAAATTTTCAATGATAAACTCTTGACGTTTCGGGGTGTTTTTTCCCATGTAGAATTCAAGTAACTTATCCACTTGTCCGTCACGACCGATCATCACAGGATCCAAGCGTATATCTGAGCTGATAAAGTACTTAAACTCATCAGGAGATATTTCGCCTAAACCCTTAAATCGTGTGATTTCAGGCTTACCGCCGAGTTTCTGCATGGCTTTACGTCGTTCCTCTTCGGAGTAGCAATAAAATGTTTCCTTTTTATTGCGCACTCTAAATAGCGGTGTTTGCAATATGTATAAGTGCCCTTCTCTCACAAGTTCAGGAAAGAACTGCAAGAAGAAAGTAATCAACAAAAGCCGTATGTGCATACCATCAACGTCGGCATCGGTGGCGATTACCACTTGATTGTACCTGAGGTTTTCCAACCCATCTTCAATATCTAAAGCGGCTTGAAGCAAGTTAAACTCTTCATTTTCATACACCACTTTCTTGGTGAGATTGTAACAGTTAAGGGGTTTTCCTTTCAGGCTAAATACTGCTTGTGTATTGACATCTCGTGCTTTGGTAATGGAGCCACTTGCTGAGTCTCCCTCTGTAATAAACAAAGTGGTTTCTAGTCGGCGCTCATTCTTTAAATCGGTATAATGCACCCGACAATCGCGCAATTTTTTATTGTGCAAACTCACTTTTTTGGCGCGCTCTCTTGCCAACTTCCTGATGCCTGCTAGGTCTTTTCGCTCTCTTTCTGCACGTTGAATTTTCTTTAAAATGGCTTCTGCAACATCGGGATTTTTGTGCAGATAGTTATCGAGATGTGTTTTTACAAAATCAATAACGTAGGTTCTAACCGTTGGCAAATCCGGCCCCATATCGTTAGAGCCCAATTTGGTTTTGGTTTGAGATTCAAATACTGGCTCTATAACTTTGATAGAGAGTGCCGCTACAACAGATTGACGTACATCTGACGGATCAAACTGTTTGTTGTAATGATCGCGCATGGTTTTGACCAGTGCTTCACGCAGGGCCGCTTGATGTGTCCCTCCCTGCGTGGTATGTTGTCCGTTGACAAAACTATAATACGTTTCAGATTGCGATTTTTCACTGTGGGTGATCGCCAATTCAATGTCTTCACCTCGTAGGTGAATGACTGGGTGTAATACGGCTGTGTCTAAGTTTTCCTCTAACAAATCCTTGAGTCCATTCTCAGAAAAATACTTTTCTCCATTGAAGACAATGGTTAAACCAGGATTGAGATAGGCATAGTTGCGAATCATTCGCTCTATGTACTCAGACATAAAGCGAAACTTAGGAAAAATGGTGCTGTCTGGTCTAAACACCACATGGGTTCCCCTTCTTGCTGAGCTGTCCACCACCGGAGCATCCTCCTTTAAGTTTCCTTTTTCAAAAACGGCCACCTTGGTCTTTCCGTCGCGGGTACTTTGAATTTTAAAAAAGTCAGAAAGTGCATTTACGGCCTTGGTACCAACGCCATTTAGACCCACTGATTTTTTAAATGCTTGTGAATCGTATTTTGCTCCTGTATTGATTTTACTCACACAGTCAATAACTTTTCCCAAAGGAATACCGCGGCCATAATCGCGAATACTTACCTCGTCCTCCGACACTTTAACTTCAATGGTCTTACCTGTACCCATCACAAACTCATCAATGCTGTTGTCTAACACCTCTTTGATGAGGATATATATACCGTCATCTGGCGAACTTCCGTCTCCCAGCTTTCCAATATACATACCTGGTCGAAGCCGAATGTGCTCTTTCCAGTCTAATGAACGAATATTATCTTCCGTATAATTTGTTTGCTCCGCCATATTTTAAGGGCTTTTACTCGACTGAACGTCTGATGTTTTCTAATTATTAATCAATAAAGCACTTTACCAGAAAGCACCTTTTTGAACGGCCATTAAACATTTATCTCATTCATATCGCGAACCATCTTCAGCCGTATGCTAATATACGAAGCCTCACACCATCGCAAATACAGAAAATATGGTAATTTTCCACAAGAAATAAACAATTATGCGTGTTCGCACAATGCTTCATATCTTTAACCGCCTAAACCTTTTTGATGCAAATTTCGTTAAAAAAATATATGGCCATAAGTAAAATACTCAATCAATTCACAGCTACAAGAAAGCAAACAGAACAAATATGTGCCTTCCTAAAGCCTGAGGA
>JAIUMB010000211.1 GCA_022565745.1 Cryomorphaceae bacterium
AACGTTTTGAACGAGGCGATTTGTCCTCTGGGGTCTATATGTTACAGATTCACAATCGTGAAGGGACCATCATGAGGAAGGTGGTCATTAATCAATAAGGCTTTTAAAAATTTCCATTAAAAACGCCACCATGTATAGCTCATGGCGGCGTTTTTTTTGTTTTGAGAATTTTGCACTACCTTTACAGATGTTCCTTTTTTAACAGTGAATCATATGAAAGCAGTCCATTTTATAGGTTTAAAAACATACACCCAAAACGGTAAAAAATTGGTGTCAATTGGTGTCTTGCTTCTGGTGTTTTTTGCTTTTTCTCCATATAGCGCCGTTGCTCAAAGTGGAGATGGAGACTTGTTTGAACCTAAGTGGAATTTTGGCTTAGGGGCAGGTATTGGTGGGTATTCCTCCATTTCTCCATCTGAAGATAGAATGCATTTTATGCGATATAATGTTCGAGCAAATATCGGTTATTTTATGAGCAAGCGATCAGAGATTGGAGTGATAAGTCAGTTTCGCGCTCAACAAACCAACATCAGCGAAGAAGAAAACGCAGTCGGTTTTGGCGGTGGTTACTATTATCGCTACAACATTACGCAGTTTGACCCACTCAAGTCAATATTCAAAGACAAGTTTAAATCGAAGTCGTTCTTTTTTGTTGAATGGGAACACCAATTGACCAATTACGATTATATCAAGGATTTCCCCAATAGAGAAGTGCTAAACATATTCAACACGGGTGAATTTGCCAATCACCAGTTCTTACCAAAAGTTGGTTGGAAAATGGCGCTCAAAAACAATTTCTTTATCAATGCACAAGTCTTTTATCAAATAGTAAATGGTCATCTGGTTGACCATCCTTTACGCCTCCAGTTGACTTTAGATTACACGTTTTGAAAAATTGTAAATAACTAAATACTTACCACAAACCCATCCCTATCGCCCAAAAACGGGAACTTTTTTCTCATTGACTGCAAGTGTTCCTTGCACAAAGTAGCGTTTAACCAACCTTCTTGGTGTTCGTCGATTAGGGTGACCGGCTCGCCAATGGGGTCAATGATGGCGGAGCAACCGTTGTGGTCAACGCCATTGCCATCTTCACCTACGCGGTTTACGCCAATTACATAAGCCTGATTTTCAATGGCTCTTGCGCGAAGCAATGTCTTCCATGGATAGTCGCGGCGCTTGGGCCAATTGGCCGGATAAAGCGCCAAGTCGTAGTCCAAATCGTTTCTACTCCACACAGGAAAGCGCAAGTCGTAGCATATTTGCGGAAAAACACGCCAACCGTGGATATCCCAAATCAATCGATGGTTTCCGGGGTGATAATGCGCCTGCTCATTGGCCATGGTAAACAAGTGACGCTTGTCGTAAACGGGAAGAATGGTTCCTTTGTTGGTGGCACATATAAATCGGTTGACGTAATTGCCGGCATCTTCAATAATTAGTGATCCACATAGGTGTATGTTGTGGACTTGTGCGCGATCCTTCATCCAGGCAACCCAAGACCCGTCCATGCTTTGGGCGAAGGACTTGGGCGTCATACTAAATCCGGTGGTGAACATCTCCGGAAGTATCACCAATTGGGTTTTTGGAGCTAATTTTGAGAGAAACTCGTCAATGCGTTGTAGATTGCGCTCAGGATTTTCCCATTCCAAATACATTTGCAACGCAGAAACGTGTAACTTTGTAGTGTCCATTTGGTGATTTTTTTTTCAAAGATAGTGGACATAGCTAAACAGAGAAAGTTTGAATTTACGGAGGATGTTTGGGGTTTTGGTTGTACTGGCATGCACAATGCCGGCAAGCGTTTATGCACAAACGGTTACACAGCAATTTGAAAAAAAATCATTTGAATCTGTAGCCGATTATTTGACGGCCATCGACAGTTTAGAAGCAGACGAACAGGCCATGGTGGCTTATGCTTTGCTGCGACTCGAGCGTTTTTTTCTCGCTGAAAAGGCATTTTTAGTTGCCGAATCCAGCGGACAAAATACAGCGAGATTCTTTCATCAATTTGCACAAATGTACCTGGTGAGAGATGAGTATAGGAAGGCGCTGAACAAACTCAACCGCGCTCTACAATTGGCCCCGGAGGACTTGTCTATTTTGCACGACAAAGCTGCGGCGTTGATGGCCATAGAAGAGTGGCAAGAAGCGTCTTTTTTACTGCGAAAAATGTTGAAAAAACGCCCTGATCACGCACAGTATATTGCGCTTTTGGGAAGCTGTTATCTGGAAAAAGAGGAGCCGTTAAAGGCTTTGAAATTGTATGATACCTATTTGCCCAATGTGGGCAACACCATTTACGATAGAGACATATTGTGGGACTGCGCGCGCATAGCACGTTATCGCCTTGGTGACTTGCCGCGAGCGGAGGAATACCTGCTGCAACTCACCAAACTGTTTCCCGATTTTTGGGAAGGACAGCAGGAGTTGGTACAGCTCTACAACATGCGCAAAAAGTTTTTCTCGGCCGAAGCCATTCTTACACAAGCAGCATACGCCTTTGAAAAGCGCGAACTCCCCGATGCCTGGATGAAAAGTGGATACTGGATGACCGACGTCATGCGCTTGGAGTTTCACCGCATTCACGTGTACGCTTCATTATTTGACGATGAAGACCACCCAGCCTTTAAGCTCTTTATTCTCGATCCAAAGGCGCAACACGTCAAAGGAAAAATGGAAGTGTGGAAAACCGCCAACGACACTTATGAATTGAGAATGGAAACCACATTAAAAAAAGAAAGTCGGCAATGCACCAAAGTAGACGACTATGGGCGACTTCGCAGTTGTGTCAAGCGCTTTGCCGAGGAGTTGGATGCGGGGTATAGGGCGAATGAGTGATGGGTTAATAGACAAATTAACTACTCATCCCTCACACACCTTACACACATCCCATGCGTTTTTTTGCCCCGCTTGGAGACAAAATGCCCGTCGTTGAAGTGGAGTAGTCGATAATAAGCGCGATCGGCATCGTGTTCGGTGGAGGACCACATGACACTTATGACGCCACGAGATCCAAAGTTACCAATAATTTCGTGATATACGATGCCTCCTCCAACGGCAGAAAAACCGGTTTCGTTGGTGGCATCTCTGTTGGGTGCATTCCACATGCTGGTGTTGTTTCTCTTTAAAGCCCCGCCGGCGACAGCGTTGCCTCCAAGATAATCACTCAACGCACTAAAATCCTGGGCGGTTGGTACGCGCCAGCCTTGCGGACATAGTTTGCCGCTGTTTACCGCTTGCCAATTGTAGAACGCACCAGCTCTTACCGATCTAGCAGATATGTTGTCGTAATGTGCGTAAACACCAATTGAGTCCTGTAGCCAATCGTGTAGATTTTCGATGAGTAGAATGGATGTGCCGTCGTTGTACTTTGTGGTGCGAAGACCTTCTGCCATCCATTCTTGACCGTTGATGAATACCGTAGGGTATTTGTTGTTATCGATATC
>JAIUMB010000212.1 GCA_022565745.1 Cryomorphaceae bacterium
ATCTGGATTTACCAGAGCAACAAAGAACTAGATGATAACTACTTGGATAAAATCAGCGCTAAGCTTCATGGGTTTATCGAAGATTGGTCTGCCCACGGCATTGATCTTAAAGCATCGTTTACCATCATGCACAACCGCTTTGTAATCATTGGTGTCGACGAGTCTTATTGTCAACTCACAGGTTGCAGTATAGACAAATCCACTAAGTTGATTGAAGAATTGGAAAAAGATATGGATATCACCTTTTTTGATCGCTTTCAAGTGGCGTTTCGCAATGGAGATATTGTTCAGGGATGCTCTCTCAATGAATTTAAAAAGTTAGTCAGAGATGGTGAGTTGAGCATAAACAAAACGAAAGTATTTGACAATATGCTATCGACCAAAAAAGAGCTGGAAAGCTCTTGGGAAAAACCCATTAAGAAATCTTGGCACTATCAATACGTGAAGTAATGATGGTTTCACAAATCAAAAAAAAAGACGCTTGAGCGTCTTTTTTTTTGTCTTTATAAAGACATATTTACCATAAGTGCTCAACGTTTGTGAGGAACTAAATGACGTTAAGCGCCTTTCCCACTTTTGTAAATGCTGCGATGGCCTTATCGAGATGTACTCGTTCGTGTGCTGCTGACAACTGGACCCGTATACGAGCTTCGCCTTTGGGTACAACTGGATAAAAGAAGCCTATAACATATATACCTTCTTTGAGCAGCTCGTCGGCAAAAGTCTGTGATAAAGCTGCATCGTACAGCATTACAGGAACAATGGCTGAATCTCCATCTTTTATATCAAATCCCGCTGCTTTTATGCCTTTTTTAAAGTAGGCCGTGTTATCCTGAACCTTGTCTCGAAGCGCAGTCGTCTCACTGAGTAGGTCAAAAACTGCAATAGAAGCACCAACAATAGAAGGCGCTAAGGAGTTGCTAAACAAGTAAGGGCGAGAGCGCTGACGAAGAATCTCGATGATTTCTTTCTTTCCGGTAGTAAACCCACCCATTGCACCACCTAAAGATTTACCCAAAGTACCCGTGATGATGTCTATTTCTCCCATCACATCGCAATGTTCCATCGACCCTCTTCCAGTTTTACCGATAAAACCCGTTGCATGGCATTCGTCAATCATGACCAGAGCATCATATTTTTTGGCCAGTGCCACAATTTTATCCAATCTGGCCACGTAGCCATCCATACTAAATACGCCATCGGTAACAATAATGCGAAATCGACTGCTATCAGCCGCTTCCTTAAGACGTTCTTCCAACTCCTCCATATTGTTGTTGGCGTATCGGAATCGCTTGGCTTTACATAGTCTTACCCCATCAATAATAGACGCGTGATTAAGCGAATCGGAGATGATGGCATCCTCTGGTCCCAAAAGCGGTTCAAACACACCACCATTGGCATCAAAACAAGCCGCATAAAGTATGGTATCTTCAGTCTGGTGAAAATCAGCAATTTTTTGTTCTAAGGTTTTGTGGATATCTTGCGTGCCGCAAATAAACCGCACACTGCTCATTCCAAATCCATGTGTGTCGAGAGCATCTTTGGCTGCTTGGATGACTTTGGGATGAGATGATAAGCCGAGATAATTATTAGAACAAAAATTCAAAACCTTCTGCCCCCCTGCCACAGTAATTTCTGCCCCTTGCGGACCAGTAATGATGCGTTCGCGTTTGTATAATCCCGCTTCTTTTATCTCTTTGATTTCGTTTTGCAAATGCTGTTGAATGTTGCCGTACATGTAATAAAATTTTAAATCGTTGATAAGCGACAAATATAACCACAACGTTGTAGCTGTAAAATAAGTTTACGGCATAATTTGTGCTCGAATTTAATAAACATCATCGTCATGCGTATCTTGTATCTAGCCCTTCTGGTATTTATCATTCCTACATTCACAAATGCCCAAGTGGACATGCGTCGCCTTCCATTTACACCAGAGCAAGATTCACTCGTGCTCGATAGCACATCCTTCAGCATGTCTTTTTCCAACGAGATTAAGAACATTCAAATCGAGGGAAATTTCTCTGGTAAAATGCGCATTTACGGCACTAAAACACACAATCAACTCAACGCCAATTTGGTTTATGCCCCCCTGTTGAAAGACGAACGCGCTGTAGGACTTCAAGAAGTATCAGCGGGAAGTACCGATAATACCGGTGTTGGACTTTATATCGAAGAGCGCGATGGCACTTTACACATACGACCGGCCAACAACCATTATAAAGACAAACACTTTTCTATTTTCATCCCCGAAGACATTGCATTAAACGTAAGGGGCACTGGATATGGTGGGAAAATTATAGTATATGACCTAAACGCGCCTATAGTTATGTCGCAACTACAAGCCTCGGTGAAGATATACAATCCAGGTAAAGAAGTAGATGTTTCAACCAAGCGCAACATCGACATCATTGTTGTAAAGCCCCTTTCCTTTCCCTTGAATCTAACTTCGCAAACCGGTTTAATCGATGTATCCATCCAAAAGGAAAGTGATGCACAAATTGTAGTCACCAATGATCGCGTTACCCCGAGAATATTTTCAGACCTCCCTCTTGTGCTTATGACCAAGGAAGGCAATCGCCAAATCTTCCAACTCAATGAAGGTGTAAATCGGATAGAAATAAACGCGCCCTTTGGAAACGTTTACGTAAGGGCGTTCCAATAAAGATAGCATATATAGCTTGGTTAGATGAGACAGCACTTTACCGCTGTCTTTTCTTTTTTTAGATTAACCGAAATTTTTTTCTAAGTCACTCCCAAATAGTAAATTTGCCATCCTAAATAATAGCCCGAATGGAGAAGCCTTTGAGTTTTGCCGAAGAGAATTACCTGAAGCATATTTTTGCCTTGAGTGAAGGGACCGAAAACGCCGTCAACACCTCAGCTCTAGCTAAGCAGATAAAAATTGCTTCGAGTTCAGTCACTGATATGCTCAAACGCTTAGGAGAAAAAGAGCTCATTCACTACGAAAAGTATCAAGGTGTTCGACTAACCTCCACTGGAAAAAAGGTTGCGGTTAACATTATTCGCAAGCACCGATTGTGGGAAGTTTTCTTAGTAGAAAAACTTCAATTTTCGTGGGATGAAGTTCACGAAATTGCAGAACAATTAGAACACATACGCTCATCCAAGCTCACCACTAGGCTATACGATTATTTGGGTCGACCAAAGTTCGATCCACATGGTGACCCCATTCCTGATGAGAACGGAGATTTCCCAGAAACAAGACGTAAGATTTTATCTGAATTCAGCGTTGGCGACTCCGTATCTATTCTAGGCGTTAACGATGATTCTCCAGAATTTCTCCAATATCTCAAACAAGAAAACATTGGACTGGGTAGCACTCTGCATATCGACAAAATTCTTGCACATGATAAATCCATGCAAGTGAGTGACACAAACAATAAATTAATCATGTTATCAAACATATCAT
>JAIUMB010000213.1 GCA_022565745.1 Cryomorphaceae bacterium
CCGAACTTTTTCCCGAACTTTTTCCCGAACTTTTTCCCGAACTTTTTCCCGAACTTTTCGTCTTAAATAATTTCACGGTAAATAACCCTTCCGTGGTGAATTCAGGCATTGACAAGTTGGCCGTTTTCATTGCGGTTTTAATCCGTCCTATTCCTGAGCCTACTTGTTCTACTAAGCGCATGCGAACAAACAAACCAAAAATAAGGGGGTTTCTGCTGTGGCTTTTCGTTCCGAATTCATTGGGTTTAATAGCGATTGTCAAACCTCCCGGGTTTGTTATTTCTACTCGGTTCTCAAACAGTTCAATCGTAATTTTTGCGCCTTTATCGTAATAATCGCGGTGAGCAAGTGCATTGATGATGGCTTCTTTTAAGGCAATTTCAGGAATTTCCCAATGTTCTTTTCGTGGACCGCCACCCTCAATTTCATAACGTATGTTGAGTTTTCCTTTAAGCCATTGCATAGTCTGTTGGTATTGTATCACCAAGGGGCCACCGAAAAACTTATCGTCATAGATTTGGGTTTTTGTAATGCCTTCAAAAGCGATGCAACGAATCATTGCTGTTTCAATAAAAGCTTCGGGTTGTTTTCCGAAAAACAAAACACCTCCATTTTTTATGATTCCCTCGGCGTTTAAAAGCTTTAGATTTTGAATGATTTGTTCGGATGAAATCACTTTTGACAAGCCAGCTTCAATTCTAAACTCCTCGAACCAATCTGACTCAATGTCTGTATTGATATTAAATTCAGCGCATGGCACTTCATCAAAATAGATGCGTTCGGCTTGCTGAAAAAAGTCACGCATTTGCTCAACTTTGGTTAGCTTTTGGGAGTTAGGTCCCTGCCTTACATAAATGATCCCTGAAAGCACATAGGGCTTTTGCTGACCAGAATTTACTTCAATCACCCAAAGCGTTTTGCCATCAACAATTACTTTGTACACTTCAACAGGTAATGAAGGATTGATTTCTCCTATAGCATTTTGAATAGCTGATTTTTTCGTATTGTCTATTGTTGCCCCAATTATTTGGTTGTGGTCATCTACACCTAGAATCAATACTCCGCCTGCTGCATTGGCAAAAGCACATATCTCCTCCGACAACTCTTTGAGTTTGTTAGGTACACGCACTTTGAATTCGGCATTATAACCTTCACCACTAGCAATGATGCTCTTTATTTCTTCGGGTTTCAGCAAAGCGATTTGTTGGGTTTATATTGTCGGAACTAAATTACGAAACAATGGTTTTATTCTGTTTTGAAATAAAGTGCTAAACAAAATTCAAAGATAATTTTTAATGGTGTTTGATGCATCAACTTTCACAAAACCTACTCCTCCATTAAAACCTTCACTACCAACCTTCTTCACATTTTGATTGAGGGAAAACCATTTTTCTGCCAAACGTTTAGCAGGGCAAACGCATTAAACGTTAATTAGATTGTTGACTTTGGTGCTGATCTATTTTTAAACACTCTTGAGCATGCAGCTATGGAAAGTTTGAATGGTCTAATTAAAACGAATGGTTGGGGCTCATGAGCATGCAGCCATAGAAACCGGAGGATGTTGTTTACCACAGAGGAATTTTGGGACGGTCTAGATGGTTTTGGTGTTCATTTTGGAATGTGTTCCACGTTTGGATGGTTCTGTTTTGAGAAGCGCAGAGGACACAGAGGTTTCGCTAAAGCGAAAGGCCTTACGGGGCGTTGGGCTGGAAGAATGTAAAATGTAGAACCGGAGCGCAGCGGAGCTCATCGACCAAAGGGAGATAATGTAAAATGTAAAATGATTCGACGTTGGGTTTGTGAATACAGTTTTTGTAACACGTTACCTTAATTGAATGTCTAAGTGGATGGATTGGTCTAAAAAGGGTTAAGGAGGTTTAAGGGGTTTAAATATTAGACGATTGGTTGGTGCTCATGAGCATTAAGCCATATAAACGGGAGGATGTTGTTTACCACAGAGGAATTTTTTGTAGTGTTTACAATGATTGGGCGTTCATCCGGGATAATTCCCTCGTTTAGATGGTTCTGTTTTGAGAAGCGCAGAGGACACAGAGGTTTCGCTAAAGCGAAAGGCCATACGGGGCGTTGGGATTCCAAATGAAGGTTTTGTGACATGCCTTGAGGTTATGATGAAACTTCAATCTGTAAAATGCCTCAAAGTTTTGTCATCACCATCGAAGAAATAGCCACTATTCGCGTCAGGGGGAGGGCGCCTTGGGAAATGTCCCCGGGACCCGGCAACCTGAAACAAACGCAAAAACAGGTCACTGTCTGAAGTAGAACGACATGCCATATTTGTTTGTCCAAAATAACTACCACCCTCGTTCTACAAGTTTGACCTGTTTTAGTTTGTGAAGGTTAGACGGGTGGGGTTATTTCCCACAGCGCCGATTTTTTTTGGTTCTTTTTTTAGTGGATAAAAAAAGAACGGATATTAAATTTTCAATTGTGTTCGTGAATCGCAAGGCCGTTTGATCAAGTGTATTAGGTTGGTTTTACACCTTGCTTATTTTAGTGGATAAAAAAAGTAAGGCAATTGTAAAAGGATAAAATTACAGTATTGATACACGTTATTCGGAATACAAGTACCTAACGCATAATATTATGGCTTCACAGATTGACTTTAGCTTTTGATTAAATCCTCCTCAATATTAGGCGTCAATTGTATATGAGCTATCTGATGTTACGGTGTATTTTTAATGCGTTTGCCCTGAAACGTTTAGTTCTTTATTTGTTTCCGATGCGTGAGTAAAGTATATAGCCGCCACACCTTAAGCAGTCAATGCATTGACGCGTTCAGCTAGTAATGCTTTGTAGCTGCTCTTGTGATCGTCCGATAAAAAAGACATTTCAATGAGTTGGATGGCCTCGGGATACCATGTTGCCAATCGTTTGTAAACAGAGCTGATTTGTTTATCAATACATGTCGCACTAATGCTAGGATTGATTTAAGAGGTCATTTTTTCAATGACCTCTCATCAATGGATTACTTCACGTCAATGGAAAAGGTTATATCCCAATCGATGTCGCCGCTGTCCCAAGTAGACGTGGCGGTTTTAACCCCTGGTTGGTGACCGAGGATGGCTCTAAACTTGGCGTCGTCAATGGGGTCACCGGTTGTCCAGGTGGTTTCCAAGCCTACGGGCAATCCGTTTTGGTCGCTGTCTTCGTAGTTGATGGGGCCATCGCGGTCGTCGATGTTTCCATTGCCAACGGGTGAGGTAAACAGATCTTCGTCAAAGGCAAAGAACATCTGGTGCTCATCGGCTTCGTCTAAGATTTCGTCCATCAGGTCATACACGGGGTCGAGTAAGCGGTTTTCAAATACAAAGGTCAATCGGTAGGTGGTATTGGCCGATAATTCCGGGTGTTGCAGAATAACCGGCTCCATCGGACCAAAACCGTCTTCGTCTTCCCAAATGCCTTTGGA
>JAIUMB010000214.1 GCA_022565745.1 Cryomorphaceae bacterium
ACCAATTTTTTGGGTGAAAACACTTTTACCAATAGTCAAGATTTCTTTGCCCAAAACATCAGTCGTAACCACGTCGGAAGATTTACAGCCGATTATGAACTCAACAGCCAACACAGCTTTGGATTATCTGTTGGTGGCGGAATCACTAATAGGCACCGATTTGAAAGAGATGATTTTACCTTTTCAGATGTGAATGATGACGTATTCAACGAATACATTAGACGCGGGGAACGCTACAGAATGCGAAATACTTACGAATTAGGATTATCTCACAGAAAAGATTTCAAACAAAAGGGACGAGAGTGGACCTCCGAGTTTTCCTATAGCTTTAGTGATCAAAATGAAGATCAATTTATTCGTCAAATTCAAGATAAGCGATTTCGCCCCGGACAAGAACGGGATTCTATCTATCGTGAAAACTTTTTGGACGATGATCAAAACTCCTTTTTAACCATTCAAACAGATTATGTGCATCCACTTTCAGAAAACAGCCTTTTTGAAACTGGTGCCAAAACTGTTGTTCGGTCCATTGAAACAAGCCTAGAAAGACAAATTGAAGACAACAACGAATTTGTTAAAGACGATAGAGTTTCCAACGAATTTAGATTTACAGAAGCTGTTCATGCCGCTTACATTAACTACCAAAACAAGTGGGGGAAACTTCGATTCCAAGGTGGTGTACGTGGTGAAATTGCCTTAACAGAATCCGAACAATTGACTTTAGATACGGCCTACCCATACAACTACGCTAACCTTTTCCCCTCTGCGTTTTTATCTTACGACTTAGGTAAAGGGTCAAAACTTCAAGCGAGCTATACAAGAAGAATCAACAGACCCTCTTTTCGCACCCTCAACCCTTTTGTAGATGTTACCGACCCACTCAACTTTAGAAGAGGAAACCCTACGCTCATTCCTGAGTTCTACGATTCTTACGAAATGGGAATTGAGAAAATGACCGAAAAGCACACCCTGACTGGTGCCGTTTACTATAGAGGAACCAATAATCAAATAACCAGATTTAGACGACTTCTTGACCCCAATGACCCTCTTACTGGAGGAGAGGAAGGTATAACCATTACTAGTTTTGAAAACCTTGTAACGGCTCGATCTATTGGCGTGGAAGGCGTCTATATCTTAAGTCTCGGTCGGAAACTAAACGCCCAAGCCAGCTTTAATTATTTTTATAGAACCCTGGAAGGAGAAAACATTCAAGCTGATTTGAATAATGAAGGCCAAAGCTGGTCGTCTCGTGGCAATATGAATTGGTCTCCTAATGACCGCTTGAGCTTTCAATTAAGCTTCTTTTACTGGGGACCGGGACCAACTCCTCAAGGACGTCGACTGGCTATCTATGGCATGGATGCTGGAGCCAAATATGATTTTTGGAATAAAAAAGCTAGTGTTAGTCTACGTGTAAGCGATGTTTTTAATACCCGACGATTCAGACTCGAAATAGAAGACGAACAATTCGTCAACACTTTTATGTTTAATCGTGAAACACAAATTGGTTTTATTTCCTTTACATATCGATTTGGCTCTCAAGACCGCGAAGATAGAAGAAAACGAAGAGAAGGCGGAGGAAGAGGTGAAGGTGGTGGTGATGATATGTTTGACATGTAAATCACCATCCACGATTCATTATCTTATTAATCGGACATTACCTCGTTCAACCTTGTCCTCATTTAAATTGTAAATGCTTGCCCATTTAACAACATACACGTATCCACCAATCTGGCACTGAACGCCGTTAAACGACCCATCCCAAGGCTTGTTAATGTCATTGCTGTAGTAAATCTCTTGACCCCAGCGGTTGTAAATCCAAATCTCATATTTCCCAATGTTGTAACCTTGCACGTGGAAGAAGTCATTTCGACCAGTACCATTGGGCACAAAAGCATCCGGAATGAATAATTCAGCATCACAATTGTCAAACTCAATGTATACACTGTCTCTCTTTTCAGGACAATAATACCCGTACTCCACCCAGTACCAACCCTCTCTGTCAACCCTTGTTTCTCTTCCACGATCACCATTACTCCACAATACACGAGCGTTTCTTGGAATTCCTTGCACTGCAATGAAGTTCTGCTGAGTCATACAGAATGGTGTGTCAGGGGCTTCTATGTGAAACTCTTCGTCTTCCATCATGTGAACATCAAGTGTAACCAATGTATCGCATCCCGTTAAATTGGGTGACGTGAAGGTGAATTCTCCTGGCTCATAGAATATATGACCATTGTACTCTTGCGTATCGCCTTCACATATGTAAATCTCTTGAAACGACTCATGCAATTCACCATTGTACTCAATTTCTATTGAGAAGTTTTGTGGGCAGCCACTGCCATTGGTTATCAATGTGTCATAGACGCCTTCTGTCGTCAATGCCATCCCATACATAAACATCGTATCTCCTTGACAAATCCTCACAATCGTATCTATAGGATCAACCGTTTCGTTCTGAACATTTAATGTTAAGTACATCGTACACTCCACAGAATCATCAATGACTAAGTTGTAGGTTCCCGGAGTCGTGAAATACGAACCATCAAAATATACCGAGTCACTTTCGCATTTAACAATGGTGGTGTCTGCAAAAATAGGTTGATAGTTGTTTATGGTGACCTCAATCTGGTGTACACACCCTAGGGAATCAATAAAGGTGTTGTATACCCCTTCTTCCGTAAACGCTTCACCTAGATATGTAATCGTGTCCTCCATACACTTCCATAATACCGTATCTAAATCAACCGATGGCGCATCAATAATGGTTAGTACCCATGTATCATTACATCCATTTGAAAAGTCATTGACAGTATATACACCCGAACTCATGTATACCTGCGATTGGAAATATATTGAATCATCAGGACAAATA
This sequence comes from Cryomorphaceae bacterium, assembly GCA_022565745.1. GTDB lineage: Bacteria > Bacteroidota > Bacteroidia > Flavobacteriales > Schleiferiaceae > CSBr16-58. The sequence continues at coordinate 2,876 of JAIUMB010000214.1, forward strand.
ACCATTGTTGTATCAAAATTACTTACGACTTGTTCTTCAACGGTTATGCCCCATTCAACCAAACAAAATACTGAATCTGGCGCAATTTGCGTGAATGAACCTGTGTCTGAATAGGTTACTCCAAAAAACTCAATTGAATCATCTGGACAAATAACTAATAAGGTGTCTCTTTGTATAGGTGCTATTGCGTTGATGGTAACTCCCCACTCGGTTGGACAACTTATTGAATCAGGTACCACTTGAGTGAACACACCAGTATCTGAGTAGAACTGACCGAAGAACTCTACGCTGTCACCAGGACAGATGTCAATGACGGTGTCGGCTTGTAGTAGAGGTAAGTTTTCAATGGTTACTTCCCACTCCACATTACAGTGGATGGAATCGGCAACGATTAAGGTAAATACGCCAGTGTCGCCATAAACCTCGCCAAGGAAGTTGATGGAGTCGTCCGGACACTTGGTTAATAAGGTATCGCGTAGTAGTGGAGCGATCTCGTTGATGGTGATCTCCCATTCTGTAGGACACTCAACAGAATCAGGAACGATCTGAG
>JAIUMB010000215.1 GCA_022565745.1 Cryomorphaceae bacterium
CCAAGAAGCGCCGGTTAACGTCGATGAAGTGATCGACGCCATCAAGTCAAACCGACTCACAGAGGCCTTTGGCATGGGTACGGCAGCGGTTATTAGTCCCATCAGTACCATTGGCTTCCGCGGTACCGATTACAAAATTCCACCCCAAGGCAGCGATGGTTTTGCACCCAAAGTCAAAGCAGAACTGTCGGGTATTCGCAGCGGTCGCATCCCCGATCGCCACAACTGGATGATGGTCATTTAACCAATGAATCTCGATCGTATTTACCAGGCATACGCCCAGCACGGGTTGGTGTCTACAGATTCCAGAAACATTCCTCAGGGCGCGGTGTTTTTCGCCCTTAAAGGCCCCAATTTTGACGGCAACCAATACGCCGAAGAAGCCATTAACAAAGGCGCCATAGCGTCCGTTGTCGACGACCCTTCATTGGCCAACGAAGACCATTTGATCTACGTGCCGGATGTGCTCAAAGCGCTTCAGGCACTGGCGGTCATGCACAGAAAAAAACTAGGCACCACCGTCATCGGTCTCACCGGAAGTAATGGCAAAACCACCTCTAAAGAACTCATGCACGCGGTGCTGAAACAGTCGTTCGACGTTTTGGCAACCGAAGGAAACCTCAACAACCACATTGGCGTGCCTTTGTCGCTCCTGCGTTTAAAGCCTTCCCACCAAATAGCCATCATAGAGATGGGCGCCAATGGCATTGGTCAAATTGAAGAGTTATCAGCACTAGCACAACCCGATTACGGTTACATCACCAATTTTGGCAAAGCCCACCTCGAAGGCTTTGGCTCCGAAGAAGGCGTGGTCATTGGTAAGTCGGAATTGTACCAGCAATTGCGCCGCACCAACGGTACAGCCATTGTCAATGCCGACGACCACAAACAAATACAGCAATCTGTCGGGATAAACCGCGTTACTTTTGGCGAAAATGGCGATGTAAAAATCACCGGCGGCATTTCGAATGAGGGCTTGGTGTATGGCGAATACTATGGAGTGCGCATTCAGTCGCAACTCACCGGAGCATACAACCAAAGCAACGTGGCCGCAGCCATTACACTCGGCGTGATGTTTGACATGCCCTTAGACAAAATCGAAGCCGGTATTTCCGAATATGTTCCCACCAACAACCGCTCGCAGTGGTGCACCGTTGGCAAGGTCCGCGTGCTGCTCGATGCCTACAACGCCAATCCCACCAGCGTAGAGGCTGCACTGCATTCATTTGCCCGCATCCCCGGCAACAAGTGGGTTGTACTGGGCGATATGTTGGAGTTGGGTATATATTCCGAGGAAGAGCACCAAAAAATAGCCGATTTAGCAGCCGAGTTGTCTTTTGAAAAAGTCCTGTTGGTTGGGCCGCATTTCAGTAAGGTTTTATTGCCATCCCCTTTGGTGCAAACCTTTGACGACACCGGTTCTGTGAGCGATTATCTCAGCAAGCAAAACACCAACCACACATTTTCGGTATTGCTCAAAGGCTCTCGTGGCATGAAAATGGAAAGTCTATTGTCATGTTTCGAACAATAATCACCCTAACGTTGCTTTCTGTTGCAGCGGTTTTCACACTAACTGCCCAATCACAGCATCGACTCGAGTACATTGAAACGTACAAAGACATCGCCATACAAGAGATGAATTTGTACGGCATACCGGCCAGTATTAAGTTGGCCCAAGGTATTTTGGAGTCGGGCGACGGAAAGAGTCGACTGGCCACCAAGGCCAATAACCACTTTGGCATTAAATGTCATACCGACTGGAAAGGCAAAAAAATCTACCACGACGACGACGAAAAAGGCGAGTGTTTTAGAGTGTACAAGCAACCCGAGGAAAGCTACCGCGACCATTCGCTTTTTCTCGTAGAAAGGCCGCGTTATAAAGATTTATTCACCTTAGACAGATCCGATTACAAAGGCTGGGCGAAGGGATTGAAAGAAGCTGGTTACGCCACCAATCCAAAGTATGCCAGTTTGCTCATCAAACTCATCGAAGACTACCAGCTGTACATTTACGACAGTTACGGATCAGACCAAGACATCATTTTCATACATCCTAACAGAGTGCGCTACACAGTCGTGCGCAAAGGAGAATCCTTGGAAGGCGTAAGTGACAGAAGCCGCGTATCGGTCAAGCGAATCATCAAGTACAACGAATTTAACTGGGAAACGCAGGTCGAAGAAGGCGACGTCGTTTTTTTACAGCGCAAGAGGAACAAAGGCAAAGGAAAAGCCCACGTTGTAAGGGCAGGAGAGACCATGCACGACATCGCCCAAGAACACGCCATCCGATTAGACAAACTGTATGGCCGCAACCGCATGCAGGTTGGCCAGCAGCCCAATGCCGGCGACACCCTCAAGCTCCGCGGACGAAAGAAAAAATAAAATGGACAACGAATACTCAGACGGCAAGCTACTCCTCATCGACAAGCCGTACAGAATGACCTCCTTTGGCGTCGTCAACCGCATCAGAGGCAGAATACGCGCCAAGTACGGCATCAAAAAAATCAAAGTAGGGCATGCCGGCACCTTAGATCCATTGGCCACCGGACTACTGATCGTTTTAACCGGAAAAAAGACCAAAGAAATCCCCTCATTTACCGGATTAGACAAAACCTACGAAGCCACCTTTAAATTAGGCGCCACCACCCCGTGTTACGACCGGGAGATGGAAGAAGAAAACCACAAAGACGTCCCCAATTTCACCCCAGACGCATTAGAAGACATCGCCCGGCAGTTCACCGGCGACATCGCCCAGTATCCCCCCGTTTTTTCCGCCATCAAAGTCGACGGAAAAAAGCTCTACGAAGGCGCCAGGAAAGGGGAGAAGCAAGAGGTAAAGTCCCGACAAGTTACCGTACACAGTTTCGACATCACCAAGGTTGAATTGCCATATGTACACGCAAGGATACGCTGCAGCAAGGGTACCTACATCCGTTCATTGGCCAACGATTTTGGCGTCGCAGCCGGCTGTGGCGCCTATCTGTACGACCTACGCCGCACCGCCATAGGACAGTACACCTTAGACCAAGCACCAGAGGCCTACCCCGACGTATGGGAAAATCAATAAGGGCGCCTTATCGCGCTGTCTGCTATAGCCACAGCTCGTCGGGACCACATCGTCGGGTCGTACGGGGTCTGCGCCTACCGTCGCAGCCGCCGCCGCCCACGCCGCTGTAAGGCCCCGCCAAGCTGCGGGCTGCCGCTCCCATCGCGGGCGCGGGGGGGAGGGTAATACTTTAGGTGCAGTGCGTGCCTGCGGGGCCAAATGCAAAACGTACATTACCCAATATTTCAGCCATATGATTTACATTTGCCCGACAGGAAAAGGTGGCCGGTCTGTGCCGTGAAATTCCACCCATAGCTAGTAAACCAGCGCCCTTCCGAGACCTTACCCCCGGGATAACTCGGAACATAAA
>JAIUMB010000216.1 GCA_022565745.1 Cryomorphaceae bacterium
AATTAGAGAAAATCACTATGGTGTGTAAGGAGTCTAAATAAAACCTAAGCTGTAGAGATAATCAAAAGACCATTAACAAATATTTAAGTTAAATAGAATGACGAAAAAGCCGGCAATAAGCCGGCTTTTTCTCGTTTAATAAGTAAAGGCCATCAAAAACTCAGTCACTAAAGAAAACCAAATGCTTTTTTAAATATATTTGTTGACTTCAAATTGAAATACAGAATGGTTGGCATTCATGCTCATCTTTATGTATTTGGAAGTGCATGAAGAATTGATAAAACACATTAATTAGCAAGTTTATGAAACGTTTATTAACACCTTTGATATGGGTATTTGCATTGAGTGCCTTCTCAGTTAATGCCACGCACATGCGTGGAGGAGAGATTTTTTGGCGATGTATTACCGCTGATAATCGCGCGGAAATCAATAATGAATTCAATGCCAATTTTACTGTATTAGATCATGGTAAATTTGTGTTTATATCCAAGTTGTATGGTGACTGTACAGGAGCGGTGGCCATCTTAAATAATTTCAGTGTTCAGTTTCAAATAGGTGGTTATTCGGGTGGAGGACCTACATCTTCGCCTACCATTCTGGTTCAAGCCAATGATATTTCACCGGATTGTTTTTCATCCACATTGCGCTGGTCGTGCGGAACGCCCAATGCGCAAGGGGGATTTAATAGCTCAAGTGCTACAGGGCCATTAAATGGAATCGGTGCCACGGCAGAATATATTTTTCGTTCTAACGCCTTTCAATTGAATGGTTCACCACCGGTAAATGGTGCATGGACCATTAGTATTGGGCCACACTGTTGTCGTAACTCAGCGGTAAATGTTGTAGGGCAACCTCAGTTTTTCTTGAAATCTGAAATGTATCCTTACCCCAGTGTTGCTAACCCACGTACGCATGGAGCCAACCCTCCATTTACTCCGATGTTTCCTTGTTATGATAATTCACCAGAATTTTTGGAACTTCCAAACGTAGTATCATGTAATGGATACCCTTTCACCTATGGTCCTTTGGCGTTTGACCGCGAACTGGATTCTTTGGTTTATGATTGGGCAACGCCACTGATAAGTGTTACGGGTAGTGTGCCTTATTCTGGTGGTTATTCATTCACTAATCCCATGCCTTCAACTGCTCCCAACGTAGCCGCATCGTTAGATCCGGTAACGGGGTTGATTACTTTTGAATCTTATGTGAATGGTAACTTTACCACCAACACAGAGGTATTGGCCTATCGCTGTGCCATACCTATCGCAGCGGTTTATCGTGACGTACAGATTACCACGGCCAATTGTGATGCGGCTTATACCTCTCAGAATCCACCAATGTTGGTGCCCGCTAATGACCCTCCTTCTGTAACCTTTGTGCCAGATTCAACGTTGACGTTCACCACACCAGCTACCAATATCTATCGTTTTACTGTAGAAGCAGGAACCCTTGTAGAGTTTGTGCTCAATGCACAAGACTTTGACTTACTGCCAAACAGTAACTTCCAAACCATTACCTTTGAAGCAGCCAGTGGTCAGCTTGGTGGACCAAACTGGAATAACCCAACCGATTGTGATAACCCGCCTTGTGCCATTATAACACCGGCTGTGGGTCAAACAAGTTTTGTATCTACTTTGAACAACACTGTAGAGTTTAGCTGGCAAACCGAGTGTTCTCACCTTGCAGCCAATGTTGGATGTGGTGTCTTCTCCAATGAATACGTATTTTATATGAAAATGGAGGACAACTTCTGTCCTACGCCAGCACGTACACTTATAACTGTAGTTATAGATGTGCAAGCAGGTACAGCTGATCCCCCGGAGTTGGTCTGCGCATCGCCAGTTGGTCCCAACCAAACAGAGTTGACATTTCTCCCGGCTGCAGATACCGGATTTCAGTATAACTTTTATATTGTAGAAATCGATACCAATGGCTCAGGTAACTTCTTTCCCATAGATACAATTTATGATTTTGATCCGGGATCTATTACCGTTACAGACCCAAGTAGTGCTGCAAACTTCTATCGACTAAGAACCAATTCTGGTTGTAATTACGTATCCCCTGGCTCAAATGTGGTAGGTACATTTACTTTGAATCTAACCCAGCGTCCAGTGGCTAGTCCAGATAAAGACACGGCTGATTTGTCGTGGACCAATCCATTGCCAGGAAGTAATGATCCCATTGATTACTTTGTGGAGTATGAGTTTCCTGCCGGTTCAGATAATTGGGTTTTAGCAGGTACATCGTCCACACGTAACTGGATTGAGCCTATGCTCCTGTGCTCACTGGAAGTGTCTTTCCGCGTAGGGTATGAAGCTGTAAGCAGTGACTCTTCGGTAACATGTGTCAGTTATTCTACCATGCAATCTGGTGTTTTCCAAAATACCAGTAATGACGACACAACCATTGTTAATTATGTTACAGTCAACGCCAATGGTCGCGCCGAAATTTCATTTGAACAATCGGAATTTGGCGATGTGGTAGAATACCAAATCCATTGGTGGAATGATTCTCTAGGTGCTTGGGAAATCATTGACACTGCAGGTGCTTTGGGTAATTATACTTGGCCTGCCTCACAGGCCTCGAGTAGGGTAGAACGCTTCCGTGTGGTCTCGGTTGACAGTTGTGGTAATATATCTGATAGTATACCGGTTCGCCCACACAACACCCTGTTGCTGAATAGTAGCGTGGATATCTGTGCCGGTACCAATACGTTAACTTGGAATCGATATAAAGGATGGGGAAATGAAGTGATAGGATACCAAATTCGTGCAGATATTGACGATCAGCAAGGAGGGGTTTCGCCTAATGTGCTTCTTTTCGCAGGCGGTAGAGAAGATACTCTTTTTGTACAAACCGAATTTGTGCCTGAAGCCATCTACTGTTATCGTGTAATCGCCATTCGCGATGATAGCGTTACAATGTCAGAGTCCTTCCCGATATGTATGAATCCAGGCGTGCCTAATCCATCGGATATGCTCTATATTTCTGAGGTAGACGTACGTGGTAATGGCATATTCCTCCGTGGTTTTGCGGATGGAGAGGCCGATGCTACGCACATCACCATTGAGCGATCGCGCACCCCTAACGGCACCTATTTTGAAGTGGCCCGCATCGATATGCCAACCATAGCGCCATATACCTTTACGTTTGTGGACTACTTAGCAAACCCTTCGGAAAATGTTTACTATTACCGCCTTATTGCTGCCGATAGCTGCGGTGGAATTGACACCATATCAAATACGGTAAATAACATCCATTTAAGTGTTGAGCACAAGCGCAACGAGCAAAACTGGGTGAGCTGGAACAGCTTTGGCAATTTTGCCGGTGAGCTAATCGGCTATGAAATCTACCGTGCAGAACGAGAAGAAGGGCCATTTGAATTGCTCGACGATGACTTGCTTCCTTC
>JAIUMB010000217.1 GCA_022565745.1 Cryomorphaceae bacterium
AAAAGCAAGGCGCTAACTGAAAACATATGGTTTTTAAAATTGCTTACTGGTTTTTTTGTAAAGAATGTTTTGGGGTATATTTGGAATTCAAGCCGGATTGACGTTAGGCAACATTTAAAGCGAAAATTATTATACGAGCAAATTATTAGTTATATGCTTTAATTGCATTAAACGATTTAAAACACAACAATGAATATCAAGATATCATTAGCACTTTTATTAGCAGCATTATTTATATTTTCATCATGCACTCCTGTTCAAGATAGAGAAATAAAATTTAAAAATATTGCCGATGATTTGGATAAAATTCTATTAGAAAACTCAGAGTTGGAAAGCGAGAAAAGTGCTTATTTAGAAAAATTAATTGCTTTTTACAATGGCAGAAATGCTTATCTAAAATATATCAATGAAAGGCTTACAAATGATTTCATTGATAAAAACGAAACTTTATTCATATCAGAAGAAGATTTTAATAAAAAAGTAGGATTGTTATCTGAATACTTTCGCACTAATCAAATAACCTATAAAGTGCTATTTAGCGAATTTGACTCAATTAATTCAATCATCGACTCCCATAACCTAGAAGCTCAATCCATTTATGGCATAATCGATTCGGTATGTGTTAGAAAACAAAAGTATCGAGATAGCTTAGATGTTCAAATAAGGGAACAAATTGAAAAGCTAAATGCGATAGTTGATATTAAGATGACTAATTTTTCATGGAGAATTGAATCTCCAAAATCAGGAAACACATTTTCAGACCTCACTATAAATCTCCGTATCACCAATAATTCCAAACATAGTATTGAAGCAATCGATTTTGACTTGGTAGTCTTTGATAAATTGGATAATAGGATTGCCAGAATTCCATTTACTACCTATAAAACTATTAATCGGAGTATGGATGTATCAAGAACTTATTATTGGCAGGGTAATTTACCTAATCATAGTGAGATTAGAGATGGTTTATGGAATCAATCCATTTTAAAAGTCAGCACAAGACAAAGAATAAACAAGGTAAATGTTTCTGGTAAAGTTTTCTCAAGGGCAAGCATAGAAAACCAATTAAGTTATAATAAGAATTATGTAACTTCCACCAAATTAAATGGGAATTGCCCTTATTTAGATTATGATAATGAGTATTTTATGATTTTAAAACAGTTGAGAGAAGTAAAAGAAAGAAATATAGAGTCAGCTACTCCAACAATTCAGTTTATTGATGATTTATTATCCAAAATTATGTAGCTATACTGTAAGTGGCTTTTTCGGAGCATCCCCACCCCCACTTTTCATCCTACCCGCCAATTCTCAACTTCAAAAAATTCAAACATCTTGACTTCTTCTAGGTGAAACCACATTTCTGATTGCATCGTTTTTAGCTTTAAGTACTTGATTAAAAACACAAAACGAAGCTGTTTAGTATTCGTATTTAATAATGAATATCCCTTTATTCACTCCGTATTTTATCCAAATTGCCCGGCTTTTCGCAGATCATGGCGGCGGCTTATTTAAAATACGGAGCATGATGGATATTTCGGTCCTATTGAGTCACCTCTCATCTTCCAAACTTCCAAACTTCCTCACCTCCTCACTTCCAAACATCCAAACCTCCAAACTACCAAACCCCCAAACTTCCTTTACTGCCTTTTAGCAAAAAGATTTCGGGGTATATTTGGGGCTTGAAGACGGACTGACCTTATCGTTCAGTATAGAGAATCCGAACGTCAAAGAACCGATTGAAGAAAATAGTAAATTTGAACTTCAAACATAGTTAAATTTCGATAGTGATATTAGAATCGCAAAATATTGAATTCAAAATAAGCTGGAGAGACGAGTACCTCAAATGGATTTGTGGCTTTGCCAATGCCAGCGGTGGTAAACTATTTATTGGTGTTGATGATAAGGGAAAAGTAACGGGCATTGATGAATATAACAAACTATTGGAAGAGTTGCCCAACAAATTTCGGGATATTCTGGGTGTCTATGCAGAAGTTAATTTGCAAGAGGAAAAGGGCAAGTATTATATAGAAATTATTGTACCCCGTTTTGACATACCCATTTCGGTAAGAGGAAAATTTTACGTCCGTACTGGAAGTACGCTACAGGAAATAACCGGATTGGCATTGAATGAATTCATTTTAAAACGAACTGGAAAGACCTGGGATAATATTCCCGAACAAAGAGCTTCTTTAGATGATATTGATGAATCAAGCATAAAAGAATTTCTAAACGATGCTCGAATCGTTAAGCGGATCAATATTGAAGATAATATTAGCATTCCGGATTTACTGGAAAAACTGCGTCTTCTCGAAGATGGCCGTTTGAAAAGAGCTGCTATTGTACTTTTTGGTAAAGATCCCGGAAAATTCTATCCGAATATTCCCGTTAAGATTGGTAAATTTGGTGAAACGGATGCCGCCCTGAAATTTCATGAGGTAATAGAAGGTAATCTGATCCAACTCAAAGATCGAATCGGAGAAATGCTTAACGCTAAGTTTTTCATTCACCCGATAGACTTTATGGGAATGCAACGGATAGAGTTGGATGAATATCCGGTTGCCGCTATTCGTGAAATGATTCTCAATGCTTTGGTGCACCGGAACTACATGGGGTCACCAACACAAATTCGTATATATGAGGACAATTTCAGCGTTTGGAATGATGGCCTTCTACCTGAAGGGATTTCCGAGGAAGATTTGAAGGTAATACACCGTTCTAAACCAAGAAATCCGCTGCTTGCAGATGTTTGTTTCAAGGCTGGATATATTGATTCATGGGGAAGGGGAACATTAAAAATCATTGAAGCTAGTAAGAATGCTGGATTACCGGAACCTGTTTTAAAAGAAGAACAAGGAGGTTTCCTGAGCAAGTTATTTAAAGACCGGCTTACAGAAGATCAGTTGAAGAGAAATGGACTGAAAGAAAGACAGGTAGAAGCGATCCTGTACACCAAAAAATATGGAGAAATTACCAATTCCAAGTATCAGGAGATAGCTGATGTTTCAAAAGCAACAGCTACCAGAGACATTAAGGAGTTAGAAGATAAGGGGTTATTGAAAAATATTGGCACAAAGGGATCGAGTGCAGTTTACAAACTTGGGGTTGGCTCATAGTTGGCTCAGTTGGCTCACGATGGGCTCATAATTGGCTCAATTAGTTCTTAGGACAAAACAAATGAGAGAAGTAAATGAAAAGAGAGGGACACAGAAGCCATAACATTCATCCTCGTAGCCCCAGCGCCCCACTTTTCATCCTACCCGCCAATTCTTAACTTCACAAAATTCAAACACCTTGCCCTTTTCTAGGTGAAACCACATTTCTAATTGCGTCGTATTTAGCTTTAAGTGATTGATTAAAAGCACAAAACGAGGCTGTTTAGTATTCGTATTTAATAATGAATA
>JAIUMB010000218.1 GCA_022565745.1 Cryomorphaceae bacterium
GAAACGCTTACTTCATATAAAAATGTTATTTTTTTAGAAGAGGGCTACGCGTCATCAGGCTTGTCTAAATGGATAATACAAATTATGGTGAATAGTGGTCATAAATTATCTAATATATTGACTATTGGCTTACCTCATAAAATTATTTCTCACGGCAGTGTAAGAGATATCGATGCCAGATATGGTTTAGACATAGACGCTATTGTTGAAAAAATTGCTGCATTTCACAATAACAAATAGAACAGATTGCAATCAAAATTAAAATAAGCCCTATATTTGCAAAAGAATTTTAAATTTCAAAATGAGCGATATAATTTTTGAACGTGCACAGCCTAAGGGCTTCTATCGCACGCTAAGAAGCCGAGTAATGAAGGCGATAAAGGAAAGTGGAGAAGATGTAACTGGTGGTAAAAAGATTCAAAGAAAAGCAGCCGTTTTAGCATTCATGTACGTGATTCCATTGGTAGCTATGTTTTTTAGTATGCCAGTATGGTTGTACTTTGTCATGTGGGGAATCGCAGGCTTAGGAATGGCAGGTATTGGTATGGGTATCATGCATGATGCGAATCATGGAAGCTTTTCCAAAAACCCAACACTTAACAAGTGGTTAGGTAGTAGCATTGTACTGTTATGTGGAAATACCATTACCTGGAAGGTACAGCACAATATTTTGCATCATACCTATACCAACGTACATGGCAAAGACGAAGATGTTGATTCTGGTGGAGCCATTCGTTTACATCCTGAGCAACCGCTTAAAAAGATGCATAAATATCAACATATTTATGGTCCATTTCTTTATGGAATAATGACTTTAAATTGGTTGGCACCAAAGGATTTCAAACAGTTGGTTCGTTATCAAAAGCAGGGGCTTTTAGAGAAAGCAGGTGCTGATTATAAAACAGAATGGTGGAAGTTGGTTTTTGGCAAGTTATTGTACGTGGCCTTACTTATCATCTTACCTGTTATATTTCACCCTCAAGCATGGTATATTGTACTACTTGGTTTTCTGAGTATGCACTTTTTAGCAGGTTCCTTATTGAGTTGGACGTTCCAGTTGGCCCATGTGATGCCAAGTACCCAAAAGTATAATGGTTTAACCGAAACTCAACTTGGAGAGTGGGGAATACATCAATTATTAACGACGGCTAACTTTGCACGTAATAACAAATTGGTAACCTGGTTTATAGGAGGGTTAAATTATCAAGTTGAACATCACTTGTTCCCAAATATAAGTCATGTTCACTATCCCAAAATAGCTGAAATCGTTAAGAAAACAGCTGAAGAGTTTAAACTTCCTTATCAGGATATTCCTCGTTTAAGAGATGCCATTGCTCATCACCACCAGTATATGCGACAGTTAGGTCAAGCATAATTGTTTGAGAAGGGAGCTTTGCTCCCTTTTTTTGTGATAAAATTTGATTGGCTTGGACCTTATTTGCTCAGTACAACGTCTTTTTTATTATTTCAGGTCATAGATTTGTAAAAAAAAACAATGACAAGAGAAGAGAAAATTCGTTTATTTGATGTCAATCAATTATCAATTCACAATCAGTTATTTGGTTTACCCTTTACGATAGAAGAAAGCGAAATTGTTGTCATTCCAGTGCCGTGGGAAGTAACCGTATCATACGGTTCTGGAACAATAGATGGTCCGGCCATGGCATTTGAAGCTTCCAAGCAAGTAGATATCTTTCATCCAAAGTATCCTGAACATTGGAAACGAGGTATTGCTTTTGTTGATGAGCCAAATCATATTAGAACCTTAAGTGACAAGCTTAGACCCCTTGCAGAAAAAAGAATAAATGCATTAGAGAATCAAGCAGATACATCCATAGAAGAGCTTGCAGCCATTGAAAAAGGGTGTGTTTTGATGATTGATTGGGTAGAAAAAACAGCGAAAAAGTATATCGATAAAGGAAAAAAAGTTTTGTTGTTAGGTGGCGATCACAGCACTCCACTGGGTTTAATTAAGGCGATTTCTGAACAAAATGATGATTTAGGCGTGCTGCAGATAGATGCACATGCAGATTTGCGTGTTGCTTATGAGGGGTTTACCTACTCCCACGCATCAATTATGCACAATGTATTGAAAGAAACAAGTATTACAAAATTGGTGCAGCTGGGGATTAGAGATTATTGTCAAAGTGAATACAAGTATATTAAAGACGATAACCGCATCGTTACTTTTTTTGATAGAGATATTCAAAGTCGCTTGATGGCTGGAGAAACTTGGAAAGCCATCGTAGATGAAGTGGTAGCTGCCCTTCCCAAAAACGTATACATTTCATTTGATGTAGATGGGATGCAACCCGTATTTTGTCCAAATACCGGTACACCAGTTTATGGCGGTTATACCCCACAACAAATAATCTTTCTTGTAGAACAGATCAAAGCGTCTGGCAGAATAATAAAATCCTTTGATATAAACGAGATAGGTCCTGATGAATTGGATGCCAACGTGGCCTCTCGTCTGCTATGGGAGTTGTCTGCACTTTTATAGTTTTTCGGCGTTTAAATTATCCATGAGAAGGATACACTTCGTTGTAAAAAAACGAGCTATACGTTTATATAGGTGATTGAAAAAGAAGTTTTTACCTTTAAATTATCATTAAAATAATCAATTAAGTTTCAAGAAACTCCTCACGGAGGTAGGATCACTTTAGACCTTCAAAAGTCATTTTTTAAGGATAGAAATAGAACGCATTGCTTTCGGCTATTCGATAAACAAAAAATAATATTACAATAAAATACAGAAAACGTGAATTCAATTTAATGATAGGCAATGAGCGATAACTCATTAGATGTTTGAAAAAAAATCAATGATTTTTCAAAAAAGCCTTTGTTAAAGAAATATCTTTGTTACATTTGCAGCACATTTTTAACCTCAATACTCATGAAAAAACTAAGTGTTATCATTGCAATGGCCGTACTCCCGACCATAGGATTTGCACAGAATGATAATAAAGGTAAGACCACAAAATTCCAAGATGACTATTCAAAATGGTCAATTGGTGTAAATGGTGGTATTACTTTAATGTCTGGTGATTTGAAATCTTTTAACGGTTTTCAATCCACAGATTTCGATTACGACATTAATGGAGGCCTTGAATTTGCCGGTGGTCTATCGGTTACCAGGATGATGAATTCCTGGTGGGGTCTTCGCGTTTCATCCATTTATGGTCGCACATCCAGTGTAGGTCAATTGAATGAAATAGGTCAAGGATTAGAAGATAGCTATTTTAGTTCGGAAACCTTTATCTGGAATACAGACTTTTCTATCGTTTTAAATCCATTGACCGCTTTCCGCGTTTGGGAAGATGGCAAACCAAGAAAATGGGGATTTTTAGTAATTGCTGGTGCAGGTATTAATGTATCTCAACCTGCATTATACGAAAA
>JAIUMB010000219.1 GCA_022565745.1 Cryomorphaceae bacterium
GCTCCCGCGCTTGCGACAGCAACCCACGCGTGCATCAGCTTCTTTACGCGATAAATCGCGTCTCTACTTAACAAATCAAATATTGGCGTGTATATGCACCCGCAAACCAAACCCCCAAACCCCCAATACTGCAAACTTCCTATCAGATAGAAGCGTTATGGAAGAAGTTATCTATTACTTTCGTTTATATGCATCCACAAAACCCTGCTCCCGTGCCTCCGTGATCCCGTGCTTGCGACAGCAACCCCCCAAACCTCCAAACCTCCAAACTCCCAAACCTACAACCTTTTCATCTGTCGGTCAATGTCCTTCTGTTTGATACTTTCACGTTTATCAAATTGCTTTTTACCCTTAGCCAAGGCGATTTCTAATTTGGCCAGTCCGCGGTCATTCATGAATAAGGCAACGGGAATGATGGTATTACCCACATTCTTCATCTTGGTTTCGAGTTTGCTCAGCTCACGCTTGGTGAGGAGTAGTTTGCGGTCGCGGTAAGGCTCGTGGTTATTGATATTTCCATGACTGTACTCGGCAATGTGCATACCGCGGATGAAGAGTTCCCCGTTGAGAAAAAGGCAGTAGCTGTCGTTAAGTGCCGCTTTTCCCTCACGAATGGCTTTGATTTCGGTACCCAACAACTGCATACCCGCTACGAAGGTTTCTAAAAACTCGTAGTCGTAACGCGCGCGGCGGTTCTTGATGTTTACCTTACTCTTCATTTGTGCATTCTGATATTAGCAGGAGCGCGAAAGTACAAAACGCTATTGTACTTTTGCAGCTCTTTTTTACCTGCATTATGTACAAAGCAATCATTCGCCCCCTACTCTTTTCTTTTCAGCCGGAAACCTCTCACCACTTGGCATTAAAATCCATGCGTTTTTTTATGCGCATTCCCGGTGTGCGCGCTTTGATTAAAAGCATATTTAAACATGAATCACCCATTAATTTGATGGGACTCACCTTCCCCAACCGCGTGGGATTGGCTGCTGGTTTTGATAAAAATGCAGAGTATTACCAAGAATTAGGCGCTTTAGGATTCGGTTTTGTGGAAATTGGTACAGTCACGCCAAAAGCACAACCGGGCAATCCGCAACCGCGTTTGTTTCGGCTCCCCGCCGATGGTGGACTCATCAACCGCATGGGCTTCAACAACGACGGCTTAGATGCTGTTGTTAATCGCTTGAAAAACCGCCCATCAGGATTGATCGTTGGCGGCAATATCGGCAAGAACAAAATCACCCCCAATGAAGATGCTGTGAGCGATTACCTCAAAGGCGTTGACGCTCTCTATCCCTACGTGGATTATTTTACGGTAAACGTAAGTTCACCCAATACGCCCGGACTGCGTGAATTACAAGAAAAGGCGCCTTTGACCAACCTCCTCAAGCAAGTCCGCGATCGGGTGAACGAACTTGGAGGAAATCGTCCGGTTTTACTAAAAATCGCCCCCGATATGGGCGAAGGTCAATTGGACGACATCGCCGATATTGTGCTAGAACTTCAGCTTGACGGCGTAATTGCCACCAACACCACCATCAGTCGGGAAGGACTTAAAACCCCCAATGTAGATGCGATGGGCGCAGGTGGATTGAGTGGTGCTCCGGTTAAAGTTGCTTCAACTGAAGTTGTGCGCTATTTGGCCAAACGCGCCAATAAAAAATTTGTCATCATTGCCAGTGGAGGGATTTTTACGGCGGAGGATGCTCAAGAAAAAATTGCTGCCGGCGCCGACTTGGTACAAGTGTACACGGGTTTCATATACGAAGGACCCAGCATGATAAAGCAAATAGCAAGAGGCTTATCATAGTTGCCCAACCGCACCATTCATTGTATTTTCGCGCTCTAAAGCACATCTATGACTAAGGATATATCCATCATTGAATGTCCGCGCGATGCCATGCAAGGACTGCACAAATTTATAGCTACGGATGACAAAATCCGTTATATCAACCGCTTGCTCAATGTTGGCTTTCACACCATAGATGTCGGAAGTTTTGTTTCCCCCAAGGCCATTCCGCAAATGCGCGATACAGCCGAGGTATTGAACAACATCAATTGGAAGGACCGCTCAAGCAAACTCCTCACCATTGTGGCGAATGAGCGTGGCGCCCGCGATGCCGTGACGTTTGAACAAGTTGATTACTTGGGTTATCCCTTTAGCATTTCCGAAGAATTTCAAAAGCGCAATACCAATAAGACCATTGCAGAATCGCTTGAACTGGTCAAAACGCTTAAGCAGTTGGCCGATGACCACAACAAGCAATTGGTGGTGTATATTTCTATGGGCTTTGGCAATCCCTACGGTGAAGACTGGTCGCCTGAAATGGTGGCCGATTGGAGTCGCCGCCTGATTGACTTAGGCGTTGACATTCTCAGTTTGTCGGATACTGTGGGTATGGCAAAAACCGAAGACATACACAACGCCTTTTCTCATCTAACTGCTCGCTTCCCCAATGTCACTTTTGGCGCACATTTACATACGCCATACAATGCTTGGTATAACAAGGTAGAAGCGGCCTATAATGGCGGTTGTCGCCGCTTCGACGGTGCCATACGCGGATACGGAGGCTGCCCTATGGCCACCGACAGTTTGGTTGGCAATATGCCTACGGAAAAACTGATCACTTTTGCTGAGCAAAAAAAACTCAATCATGGCTTAAACGCCTTGGCGTTGGAGTCGGCATATAATGCAGCGATGGAGGTGTTTGGGCTGTAAAAGCGTGGGGTGCTGACGCACGCATGGGCTGCTACGCAGGCATGGGGCGCTACGCGCGCATGGGTTCACGTATGGTAATATTGGCTGGATGGTATGGTCGGAGGTCGGGAGTCGGAGGTCTGGGTTGCGAATGCATATAATGACCAATATTTGATTTGTTAAAGCCTTTGGCTTGTATTTGTTTGGCAGTTTGGGGGTTTGGTTGGCGCTTGCATGTACACGCCAGTATTCAATTTGTTAATGCCTTAGTTTTGTATAGAAAGCGAAAAGGCCTGTATTATTAGCACATTGCAAAGTTTGAGTGCCGTAGGCACGACTCAAATAATTGCTCCGTGCTTTAGCGTGGAGATCCAATGCGAAGATTTATTAAATAATGATTTTCATATTTGCCAAACCCGCCGATACTGCCATTACATCCTTAATTTTACATTTTACATTTTACATTTTACATTCTTACATCCTACATTTAAGTTTCCCTTCCAAAATATCCAGCCACTGCAACCAATCGTAAAACCAGACTCCCGACTCCCGACCAATTTAATCAACCTGTTAATTTTACCCTCAACGCAACCTTTTTCATCTCCGCTGCATCTAAGGAGTAACGAATCGCGTAAGCGACTATATTTGTAGACCAACCTAAGTGTAAATGAACGAGCAATTACTCATTGAGGCGGCGA
>JAIUMB010000220.1 GCA_022565745.1 Cryomorphaceae bacterium
AAAAAAATGGCTAATTACAAATGTAATTAGCCATTTTTTTTTACTGCTTTCTAAACTTATACATCACTGAAAACATAATGTATCGCGTTAAGAGGTTGGTTTCTGATTGACGGATGAAGTTGGCATTGGCAAAGCGCTGCAACCCAATGTTTCTTCCAAGTAGGTCAAAGGCGCTAATTCGGGTAATCAAGTCACCACTTTTTGTCCAAGCATAACTTATACTTGCGTTCCAGCGGGGAATAGCGACTGCGTCGGCAAAAGATTCCTGCGAAAACATCATGTAATCCATTTCAGTTCGAACAATCAATTTTTTATTAGGACGATAAGCCAACGTACCTACGTAGTTTTGGCTGGTAAAGTACTGATCGAGCTCGGGTCTTCCGGAAAATGAGGACCAGTTCATAGACCAGTTACCGGATACGGTGTATTCCCATTTACCCTTAGTAAAGTTATTGATGGCTAAGCGACCTGTAAACCCAGTATTTTCCTGAATATTCTCCTCTGCATTGATGGGGATATCCACTTGTGAGTAATTGGCACTGGCACCTGTACGAAGAAAAATACGAAGCTTTTTAATGGGAAAACGGTAGTTGGTTCCACCGCGAAGTGAATACTGTAAATTATCGGCATTGATGGGTTGAACCACACGTTCAAAGTTATCGTTGATGTCCTGTGCCATAACAATTGGATTCTCCGTGAGACTACCATTTAAGTTAAACGAGAAGTTTTGCTGTGAAAAGGAGTTGTAAACGTAATGATTCACATAGAATGAATTGTTCAACTCCGGCTGAAGTTCTCTGTTGCCCTCACGAATAAAAATCGGATCTCTGAAGTCGGGCGTTAATAACCATTGATCGATGCCGGGAAGGTTTACATTACGGTTTATTCCTGCGTATGTTCTTCCAAACCCTTCACTGCGTCTAAACCATGATACCGATGGTAAAAAGTAGTTCCAAGTCTGCATCTCAACATTGTTTTGTGGCTGGCGTTCGTCTGTTGCACCTTGGCTATACTGCGACCCCATGAGCGTAAATCTCAACTCGTTTTCTTTCTTGATGGTGTACACGTATTCAAAAGTTGCAGAAGATTGCATAAAGTCCAAAGTAAAATCCGGACTTAGTGAATCGACAAACATATTGGTAAATAAGTCATTGACATTAATGACATGCTCGCGTTGGCGTATGGTATTACTCAATGCAACAGACACGCGATGCTTATCGGCCAAGGGCTCATCAAAGCGCACCACATTATTGAGAAACTGATTGAGGAATAAATCTTCTCTCAACTGATCAATTAAAAAATTTCTGGTTTGCTCTTGAGGGAAGATAAAGTCTGTAGTGAGGCGATCGTCAATTTCCTCGGCAAATCTGGCTGCTCGAGAATTAACCTGAATATTTCTACCCGTCTTTTTAAACTTGCGCAAATACTTAATCTGCGCGTCAACATCCAAATCTTCACGCAAGCGATTGACAAAGCGAGAGCCCTCTTGAATAACAATTTCATCATCCAACATGGAGCGTTGGGTGAGAAATTGATGCCTTTGATTATTGGCTTCTAAACTGGCATTAAGGGTTATCTCTATACGGTTGCTGGTATCGGGATCCACACGGTACTCCACAAAAGCTTGATGGCGTAATTTAATGTTTCTTTCGCTGTTGTTTTCATTGGTATTTACGGTTCTATCCCGGTTGAATTCCTGTTGGTCAACTATTTGTTCTAATCGGTGATCGGTATATGCGAGAAAATAATTGGCGTTTAATCGCTGTTTTTTTGAAGGATCATAGTTGAGGTTTACACCTGTCGCAACAGATGAATAGACACCCGTATTTGGTCCGTCCCAGTTCATAGGAGGAGCGCCTGAATTCGTAACCGTAACTCCTCTTCCCCTACCGGGCTCTTCACCTGCCATCGACATAAGGTCATTGTAGTCAAAACCCAATTGATTGAGGTTGTTGGCATTACCCAATACAGATAGACGTGTTTTGGGCGTAAACGCATGGGCTGCTCCTTTTAATCGGTAGCGGTCATCAGAAGCAATAGAGCCTTCAATATCTCCAAAAACACCTTTTTTCCGATCTTCTTTTAACTCGAAATCAATGGTTTTATCTCTTTGCCCATCGTCAACACCGGTAAACATCGCGTCTTCACTCTGACGATCATAAACCTTAACCTTCTTTATCGCATCAGCGGGAAGGTTTTGTGTGGCGAGTTGTACATTACCACCAAAAAACTCTTTGCCGTCGACCAACACTTTGCGTACCTCTTCCCCTTGCGCAGTAACACGACCATCTGGATCAACCTCTATACCTGGCAAACGACGCAATAAATCTTCGGCGGTTTCATCCGCTCCCACATTAAAAGCGCCGGCATCGTACGCCACTGTGTCTTTATTTATGAGAATAGGAATGCGCTCACCCTGAATTATAATTTCACTGAGAACATTTGTCTGCAGCGTCATACTCAAGTTATCAATACTTGGCGTCACGCCCGTTTCTTTTACACTTATGGGAAAAGAAATGGTGTTATAGCCCATAGAACTGCTTTGAAAGATGTAATCGCCTAAATAAACATTGGCAATTTTAAACATGCCTTTGGCATTGGTTATACCAAAGTGAACCAAGGAAGAATCGTTAACGTCCAAAAGCGCCACCGAAATCATCTCCATCGGGGTGCCCTCTGTGTCTTTTATGACACCTTGTACAGTTACAGATTGTGCACTAATGAATGACATGGGCACCAACAGACCCAGAATGAATAATACGTGTTTCAAAATGTGTGTGTTTTAGTTGAAGGTCTTTAACGACCATACATATCTCTCATCTCCTGCATTTTTTCTCGTCTAAAAGGTATAAATTCTTCGTAGGTGATAGACTTTCCTTTTGGTCTGCTAAACGCTAAGTCGGCTTCCGTTGGTTGATAAGAAAGATCTATAGACTCAATGCTTATTTTTCTATTGCCTCCGTCTGCTTCTAAATAGAGAACGGCTCCTGGTAAACCGCGAAACTCACGAGGACCGATGGGCAACTGCATACGCGGAGAAAACCAGGCATAAATGGTATCTAATCCATCAGTGGTCATGGCTTCCATACAAGGAAACTCTTCAACCAAGCCTTGCTTTCCCGTCATCTTCCAACGATACTTTGGAAAATCCCCATCTATTTGAAACATTTTCCGCATAAAGTCAACCGCATCTTCTACTTTTTTCTCTGCGATATGGGTAACGTAAATGTCTTCAACGTCTCTTTGCCATTTATATACCTGTACAGCACCGGTTGATTTATCTTCTTCTTTGGGTTTAATCCATCGACAAATGGCTATGGTATCGTTAAAAACCAATTCCCAAGTATGGGACTCTTTATAAGACCAATTTCGGAAAGAACGCTCCCA
>JAIUMB010000221.1 GCA_022565745.1 Cryomorphaceae bacterium
CAGGAATTGGCGCGACAACGTTGGTTGCCCTAACCGTTGTAATCTTTATCAATGCGGGATCTATAGAAGATACGCCAAACAACAATACTGAAAAGCAGTCACCCGCGGCCAAAGACTATCGCGTGTATGCCTTACCCATTCGTGAAGGCGTTCAGTTTGCGGGCGAACATGTTCCCCTTAACGACCCAGAAATACGCGAACGCTATGACCGAGAAATTTTGTCCAATACATATTTTCAATCGCAAGGTCTGCTCTATTTTAAACGCGCCAACCGCTATTTCCCCACGATTGAACCCATATTAAAACAACACAACATTCCCGATGATTTCAAGTACCTGGCCTTGATTGAAAGCGGGCTCATGAATGTAGTCTCACCAGCTGGTGCTGCCGGTTTTTGGCAGTTTATGAAAACCACCGGTCCGCAATATGGCTTAGAAGTCAACAACTATGTAGATGAACGATACCACCTTGAAAAAGCCACTCATGCCGCTTGTAAGTATTTGAAAGATGCATACAAAAAATTTGGCTCTTGGGCATTGGCTGCCGCTGCTTACAATGCCGGCCCTGCTCGAATTGAAAAAAGCTTAAGTGAGCAGCGGGTGTCCAATTACTTTGATCTGTATCTCAATCAGGAAACCGCACGGTATGTATTTCGCATAATGGCCGTTAAAGAAATCATTGAAAACCCTATAGAATACGGTTTCCATTTTGATGAAGAAGATCTGTACAGCACCAACAACACCTACAACATACAAGTAGATAAAACCATCCCCAGCCTGGTCGACTTTGCCATAGACCACGGCGTAACTTATAAACTTCTCAAACACTACAATCCTTGGCTGCGAAGCACGACACTTCCCATCGTCGGCGACAAACAATACACCATTACCCTACCCAAAAAAGATGTGCACTTTGTAATGAGTGACATTTTTGAAAACGAAACCGACACTGACGTTGTTATCCCTTCGGAAAACATGGACACAAATGAGTGAATCATCGGCGCTTGACGCCTTAAAACAACTCGACACCATCGACATCAAAGGTGCTCGTGAACACAATTTAAAAAACCTTGACCTATCCATACCGCGAGAACAACTCGTCGTCATCACTGGATTGAGCGGTAGTGGCAAATCCTCACTTGCCTTTGACACCATCTATGCAGAAGGTCAACGTCGATATGTAGAAACATTTTCATCCTATGCCCGGCAGTTTATAGGCAACATGGAGCGTCCTGACGTAGACAAAATCGACGGACTGAGTCCGGTGATTTCTATCGAGCAAAAAACAACCTCGAAAAATCCGCGCTCTACCGTGGGAACCATCACCGAGGTTTACGATTTTCTCCGACTGCTTTATGCCCGTGTAGGCGAAGCTTTTTCCATGAAAACTGGGCGGAAAATGGTCAGCTACAGCACCGACCAAATCATAGCCCGCATCACCACCGAATACGAAGACCAAAAGGTCAATATACTCGCCCCACGTATCCGTTCTCGCAAGGGACATTACCGCGAGCTATTCGAACAAATTGCCCGCATGGGTTTTCTTCGCGTTAGGGTTAACGGTGAAATTCGGGAAATCACCAAAGGGATGAAACTCGATCGTTACCAAACCCACGACATAGAAATTGTCATCGACCGATTGGTGGTAAAAAACAATGACAAGCGCCTTAAAGAAAGCATTGAAACCGCACTTTATCACGGTGATGGAATGCTGTTAATGGTGGATGAAGAGAGCCAAACGCCGCGTTACTTTTCCAGAAAATTGATGTGCCCCGACACCGGCATTTCCTACCCCGACCCGGAACCCAATACCTTTTCATTCAACTCGCCTAAAGGCGCATGTCCAAATTGCAATGGCCTGGGACACACTGCCGAAGTTGATCTACAAAAAGTGATTCCCGATCACAATCTCAGCATTAAAAAAGGTGGATTTGCTCCTCTGGGGGAATTTAAAAAATCTTGGATCTTTAACCAGCTTGAAATCATTGGAGATCGCTATGGTTTTTCATTGGATACGCCGGTAAAAGACATTCCAGAGGAAGGCATGAACGTCATCCTGCACGGTGCCAACGAAAGCTTTGAAGTGCAAAACAAAGTGATGGGCATTACCCGAAAATACAATCTAAACTTCGAAGGCCTCATCCCGTATCTAAAACAACAAAGCGAAGAACAAAAAAGCAAGTCCATTAGAAAATGGGCCCATAACTATATGGTCAATGAACCGTGTACCACCTGCGAAGGCTACCGACTTAGAACCGAATCGCTGAATTTTAAAATCCACAACAAGCACATTGGTGAAGTCAGTGCACAAAGCTTAACCCGACTGGCTGAATGGCTAGACGATGCTGAGCGCAACTTCAATGACAATCAGCAGTTGATTGGACATGAAATCGTCAAAGAAATACGCACAAGAGTACACTTTTTATTAAACGTTGGCTTGGGTTATTTGTCACTCAGCCGCTCATCAAAGCACCTGAGTGGTGGAGAAGCACAGCGCATCAGGCTGGCCACGCAGATAGGTACCGACTTGGTTGGTGTTTTATATATTCTCGACGAACCGAGTATTGGCCTTCACCAACGAGACAATACCCGACTGATCGATTCTCTTTTTCAACTTCGCGACAAAGGCAACTCAGTTATTGTGGTTGAACACGACCGCGATATGATGGAGCAAGCCGATTACCTTATTGACATGGGCCCAAAGGCAGGGAAATATGGCGGCGATATTGTAGAAAAAGGCGTTCCCAGCAGCATTATTGAGTCCGGAAAAGGAATGACTGCCCAATACATGCGTGATGAGTTGCAAATACCATTTAACACGAGCCCTCGGAAAGGCAATGGTAAATACATAGAGGTCGTTGGTGCAACTGGCCACAATCTCAAAGACGTACACGCTAAGTTTCCGTTGGGGCTGTTTATGGTGGTGACCGGTGTTTCCGGCAGCGGTAAATCCAGTTTGGTCAACGAAACCCTATCTCCAGCCTTACACCACGCCCTATTTCGCGCGGAGAAAAAACCATTGCCACACAAGCGTATTAAAGGACTTGAGCACATAGATAAAGTCATCAGTATAGATCAAAGTCCGATCGGTCGAACACCGCGCTCAAATCCGGCAACCTATACGGGCGTATGGTCGGATATTCGAAGTTTGTTTACCCAATTACCTGAGTCAAAAATTCGCGGATACAAACCCGGGAGATTCTCTTTTAATGTGAAAGGAGGACGTTGTGAAACCTGTCAGGGCGCCGGATTGAAAGTCATAGAGATGAACTTCCTCCCCGACGTTCACGTACCCTGCGAAACCTGTCAGGGAAAGCGCTTCAACCGCGAGACACTGGAGATACGCTACAAAGGCAAGTCGATTTCCGATGTTTTGGAAATGAG
>JAIUMB010000222.1 GCA_022565745.1 Cryomorphaceae bacterium
AGGCTAATGTAAATGTTTTTGATCTTCAAGGAAAAAGTGTTCTAAATAAAAAACTAATGTTGGGCATTGATTATGGAGAACAAAAAATAGATTTTGACCTAAATTCTGGGGTTTATATTGTTGAGATAATAAAACCTGATAGAAGTTCATTTAGAAAAAAACTAATAATTAAAAAATGAACAAAAACCACATCTTATTATCTTTGATTTGTATAATTCTTTCAAACGTTATATTCGCAAATCCTAAATTAAAAGACCGAGTCATTTTATCTCTTGGCAAATCATTCACCAGCAACGATTTCTACACCGTAAACACCATCGCCGATATGCATTTTGATATGGGGCTTGGCTGGCGCTTGGATGCTGTTTACGAACACGAGGTATATCCTAATATATTCGTGTTTGGCGGCGCTGGGGTTATGTGGCACAGTCAGCACATCGATATCAACCAACACCACCGTGACCCTACAGTCAGTATGTCTGCCAACCTTTACGATAGCGAACACCACACCCGGAGTTACCTCTCCCTTTCCGGTGGTGGCATGGTAAAAATTGACGAATCGCTCAACCAAAAGCTCCAGGTTTACCTCCCTCTGGGCATGTACAACATGCTTGGCATCTCAAGGCGTTACGCTACAGACGCACAAACCACAACCCAAAACCTAAACTTCCAATCCTGGTTTTGGGGCATTTACTCCGGTTTCATAATAGACTACAGCATGTCAAAAAACACCTCCGTTCGCCTCGCGCCCACTTTCACGCAGTTTTTCACCCAATACCCCCACTATACTGGCTCGCAACATTCCTTTGATGTAAGTGTGGGAGTGGTGTTTGGGTTTTGAACGGTCACCCCTACGGGGCTATGTGCTTCGCACGCACGGAGGCACGGGAGCGGGGGGTGCTGATGCACGCATGGGTTGCTGTTGCAAGCACGGAAGCAGGGAGGCACGGGAGCGGGGTTTTGCGAATGCATATAATGGCCAATATTTGATTTGGTACAGCCTTTGGCGTGTATCTGTTTGGAGGTTGGGGGGGTTGGAGGTTTGGTTTTACGAATGTATTTAATGGCCATGCTGCGCTAGCATGGGAGCATGAAGTGCTGCGCACGCGTGGAACGCTACGCGCGCATGGTTTGCGAATGCATGTACACGCCAATATTCGATTTGTTACAGCCTTAGGCATAACGCGTTGACACGCGCAGGGGAGCACGGTAGGTGGTTTGGTGGTTTGGTGGTTTGGTGATGAGCCATTCGTGGAAATTCGTGTCATTCGTGGCAAATCATATTTGCAGCGCAATTTTCGTGTCTTTCGTGATTTTCGTGGTTGAATGTTCTGCAAGGTGTGAGTTTGGGGAATTAATTGTCTTGCCGTTGGCGCTCAAATACTTTCCCGTCGCACTCCACCGTTAATATTTTAATCTTAGCCATTTCTATGCAAGTTTTCACGTATCTTTGTTTAGTATGATAGAGTTGATTGAAAACAAACTTGATGAAATAAAAGCAGCGTGTAAGACACATCACGTTGAGACCATTTCCCTATTCGGTTCAGCTGCTAAAAATGCGTTGAAAGAGGATAGCGATATCGACTTATTGGTTGAATTTTCCGAGAATATAGACGTATTGGAATATGCTGACAATTACTTTTCATTATTGAATAAGCTGCAAGAAATATTAAACCGAAAAGTAGATCTTGTTTCCATAAAATCATTAAAAAACCCAATCTTAAAAGAGGCAATTTACCGTTCAAAAATCGATTTATATGCAGCTTAAACTTCTCAAGTACATATTGGATATTGAAAGTGTAATCGAAGAGATTGAAGCTATAAAGCGAAAAACAAAAAACGATTTCAATAATTTCTCCAACGATATCATTTTACAAAGAGCTATTGAGCGAGATTTAGAGATTATTGGCGAAGCAATACGGAAAATCGTGGAGATTAATCCAAATACCCAAATCACATCGGCTAAGAATATTATTGGATTAAGAAACATCATATCACACGCTTATGATTCAGTTGAACCGGAAATGCTATGGAGCATCATTCAAAAAAATATTCCCGTTTTAGCAAATGAGATTCAAAACTTAAAAAAAGCGTGAGCGCTATTTTAACGCTTATTGCGATAAAGCAGAGTATTTGCAAATCGAAATACCATAAAACCACAATCAATGCAATGTCTGTATCGCCATTCATCAACCCCTGACCAGCCTGTACCGCCATTCGTAAAACCCCGCTCCCGTGCTACCGAGCCACCCCGCGCAACTCATCCCCGATCGTTTCAATCCACCGACCAATAAAAAAACGAATCCGCCGATACCGCCATCCGTACAACCAGACCTCCGACCTCCGACCCCAGACCAAATCAAGCCATTCGTGGAAGTTCGTGACATTCGTGACATATCATATTTGCAGTGCAAATTTTCGTGGCTTTCGCAATTGAAAATTACTCACATTGATTGTGCGTAAATCATCTCCGCGCAGTTGAAGACGCATCGTATTGTCCATTACTTTTGTTGTTCAACAAAACGACGTCTAACAACACCCATGCCCGCATCGCCTAAGTTTTTGATTTCGGAAGCATCAGAAGGATTTGTCCGCATTACATCAAAGTTGCGAAAGCAGTTCTTTCAGGGCCGCCCATCTCATCTTTTACCTGCAAATCGGGTATTAATTTTGGTGTTTTTGGCTTTGACAGTGGGATCTTGTGAACCGGAAATCCAAGACGTTACATCTCCAATCAAAGCACTAAGTACCCAATCGGCAGTGATTGTTGAAACAGGCAATTTCCCGGCTGCCAAACAAGCGTGGATGCAAAATGCATGGATGCAAACATTTGCCGAAGACCGCGTGTGGTCTATGTTCACGGAGCAACTTGACCCCCTGCTCGGCATCGGTGATTCACTCGAAGACTTACTGGCAAACCGTCGGCTGTTTTTTTCGCTCGAACTCACTGGTAAAGGCAGTTTTGGCATTCTGTCTTCCACCAACCTCAACTCGGATGAATGGGCATATATCGTCAAGAAACACCAGGGCAAAAAATTAACTTACTCTGGAAAAGATATCCTCGCTTTTCAAAGTGGCGAAAACACCATTTATGCCGCGTGTAACAAAAACGTATTGCTTTGCAGTCCGCACAATGTCTTAATCGAAGATGGCTTAAGGCGGCTTGACTCCGAGCACGCACTGGATAAAAATCGTGCATTCAACAATATGCGTAAAACCACCAACCGCAAAGACCACTTCAACGTGTACGTGCAATACAAGGAATTTGCTACGTTTATCGGTGGACTGCTCAACGAACCCAAAACAGATTACTTTCCCGATATTTCACGCTGGACGGCCTTAGACGTCAACCTCACCAGCAATGGCATTCTCATGTC
>JAIUMB010000223.1 GCA_022565745.1 Cryomorphaceae bacterium
GTCGATACGTATCACCCAACACTTCCCAATCAACACCTTTGATGTCGAAAAAGGTGTACTTCTCATTCATCGTTTGCCACAACTGATCAAACACCGCCTCCTTGCTTGCCGACGCATCGGATTCAAAAAGTGCCTTTTCACAACTACAGCAAAAAACTACAAATAAAATGAGTCCAACTCGTTTCATATTTAAAACTTAGCCATGATAAATAGTCTCAACTGATGATCGGCCAACTGCGCGCAGTTGGCAACCGAATCACTAAAATACTGCCAGGCATAGCCCAATCCCACTTGATTTCCATTGATGGTCAATAAGCGTAAACGTGTTTCCACCTGAACCCATAACGAATTATTCCAAGCCCTAGGCGAGGCCTGATCCCAAAACACACCAAAAAATTGGGCATATGCTGGCTTTGATGCGTAACCCCAAGCGGGCACCGACAAAAACGACTCCGCGATAAACCCCTTGCGCCACCAGGTAAAATGATGCTGCACACCTACCTCAGGCCCAATCATCAAGGCTGCATTCCATGTTTCTCTGCTGTTGGAAAAGGAGGAATGCTCCCGATAACGCAGCATAAAAGGCATTGAAGCTCCAGCAAGTATGCGCGTCTGCGAAAATGCTTTAACCTCCCATAAAAATCGCGTATGGGCTTGTCCGACAAAAGAAGGCATGCTGACGTTGAGTGGATTAGGGTCGGATACAGGCGACAATGACGCGTAACTCGCCTGCGCATCAAATTCTAAAACATAGCGCTTGGCGTGCCAGGCATAGCCCATACCTCCGCCAACAGCGAAACCGGTATAGTGCCGTGGCGATTGCGATTGGTCGAGTACCCGCTCAAACTGCCCCACAAACGAAGGCACCACGTAATGTCCTTGGGGAAACTGTGCCATCACGCCCATTCCGGACAAAAGAAAAAACAATAATAGAACGCGTGTTTTTGGGGTCATCTATTTATGGCGTTTGTGGTAGAAGTGATCCTTAAAGAGGACGGCACTGGTCGCAACGCACCAATTCATCACCCGTAAGCAAGTCCTCTTCCGTGCCTACAAAGCGGCATTTCATCCGTAGGTTTTCCGCCGCCGACCAGCCGTCCGGCAAGTCTATATCTTCATCCAAACGCAATTGCACATTGGGTTCTAGAATGGCGGTTCGTCCTTCAATGGACATAACCACGCCTTGTAAATCAACCGATTTATTGTTCCATGCTGCCTGATCTACTATGGCCAATTCATAGAACTCTGTTGCAGTCCCCTCAAAGGCCGCATCTTGTTGAAAGTAGTCGGTATGGGCTTTGTTGTACACAAAAAACCACACGTACACCAAGCCTAAAAGCCCAATGATGACGGCAAATAGAATAATGGTTGTTTTTTTCATAACTTTGACTGTTTTAAGTCTTTATTTTCAAACCGCGAAACTTTTTTATCACATACTACGTATATGATAAACAAAAGCCGCTGTTCAACAAATGTAATAAACAAATAGATGCGCCATTTACTATTTAACTGCTTGGCTTCCGCCATTGGCTTAATTGCACTAAACACTGCCTGTACTGCCGACAACGAAGAAGATCGCTTTCCTCCAAACGAAAACGGAGATACCACGTGCTACGAAGGCAGCATTGATTTCGAGGCACACATACAACCCATACTCAACGCCCAATGTTTGGTTTGCCATTCTCCGTCTCAAGGGTTGGGGGGTGTCATTATCGAAAGCGAAGAAGACCTTGCGGCATATGCCCGCAGTGGTGTATTGGAAGAAGTTTTGTTTGAACTTCCTCCTTCCAGTCCGCGAAAAATGCCACCAGGTACCGAGTTAAGCAGATGTGATCAGGAAACATTTAGAGACTGGATAAATGCCGTAAACGAAGAATAATCTAAAGAACAAATGTTATGAAACGCCAATCGTTTATGTGGACAATTATGCTTTACCTCTTTATAGGCGCAGGAACGTTGTTTGCCCAAAAGTACATCACCCGCGAGGCCACCATTGCCTTTTACGGTGAAACGGCATTGGAAACCATCGACCCGATATCCAACCAAGGCTCCAGTGTGATTGACATTGAGAATAAAGCCCTGGCCTATCAAGTACAAATGAAGTCCTTTCGCTTTCGCAAGGCCTTAATGGAAGAGCACTTCAACGAAAACTACGTAGAATCGGAAACCTATCCCAAGGCCGTATTTCGTGGACAGTTTAACGAAGACATCGACCTCAACACCACCGCGGAGCAAACCATTACCGTAAAGGGCAATATGAATTTGCATGGCGTAGACCGAGCATTGGAAACAACATGCGTCATCAAAGTGAATGAGGACGGAACGTTGGAACTGAATTCAGAATTTCAACTAAAACCCAAGGATTTCGACATACACATACCCTCAGCGGTACGCAATAAAATCGCCGAAACGTTTGATGTGACGGTAAAAGGGACGTACAAACCCGTAAATTAACAACCATGCGATACGTCTATAAAGTACTATTAGCACTCTTCATTCCGTTTACGGGAATGGCTCAGGACGACTTAATGGATTTACTCGACGAAGGCGAGACCACTGAAGTTGTTGACGCCACCTTTAAAGGCACGCGTTTGATCAACATGCAAACCAACGAAACACCGGCACCGGGGGTGTTGCAGTTTATGTTTCTCCACCGCTTTGGCGCCATCAACGACGATTTCCTCTACAACTTTTTCGGTCTCGATAACGCCATCGTGCGACTGGGACTGGACTACGCCTTCAATGACTGGTTGAACGTGGGGATAGGCCGGTCGAGCAACAACAAGACCACCGATGGGTTTGTCAAGCTCAATCTCCTTCGGCAAAAACGCGGAGCACAACCCTTTCCCGTATCGGTAACCTGGTATTCTGCCGGGTTTTTAAGCATGGATCGCAATAGAAATTTTGATCTCACCAGTGATCGATTGACCTATGTTCATCAACTCATCATTGCGCGAAAAATGAACAAGTCCATCTCCCTCATGCTTACCCCATCGGTGGTGCACTTCAATCTGACGCGCGAAGCGGCACAGCCCAACACGGTAGGCGTATTAGCCATGGGAGGACGCTTTAAAATCAACCAGCGCATTGCCATTACCGCTGAATACGCCCCGCAACTGGTCAACCCCAACTTCCGCACCGGTTCCGACGGTCAACGCATCGACTACCAAAACGGCTTATCCATTGGTGTTGATATAGAAACCGGCGGACACGTATTCCAGCTGCACCTCACCAACTCCCGCAGCATCATCGATCCCGACTGGATGGCGGGAGCGGCCACCGGAAACTGGCTCGACGGCGATATTTACTTTGGGTTTAATATTTCGAGGGTGTTTACGGTGAAGGAGCCGAAGCGGCCGGGATAA
>JAIUMB010000224.1 GCA_022565745.1 Cryomorphaceae bacterium
CAAGCCATTGGTGCTACCCCTAAAGCATAAAAGAGGTGATTAAAAAAATGCTTGAGGTTGCCACTGAAGCTCCCGTAGTCAATTATTGCCAGCAAAACATTAAAAGGAATGCCGATAACAAACCCCCAAAAGGCAATCTTCCTTAATCGCGGTATGTCTTTATGTATTTGATGGTAAATGATTTGTCGACCAATCCAAATGCCCAAAACAAACATAGCCAAAACTTTGAATAAACGCCCTTTCATGAGGATGAGCCCCAACCGTCTTATGGGTAAGTGAAGCTGCATGTCGAGCCATACCGAAAGCTCCTTTGTTTGTATTCGCGCGAGATTGTCTAAAAGTGGCCTGCCACGCGCGGCACTTTCGCTGGTAACGAGCGATAGTTCATTTGCATGTAGATTGACAAAATCAAAAAAGGTGTAATAGTAGTAGGTGCGGGTGGCATACATAAACAACCAATGGAGTATGGGTAAAGCCATGAGTATAAGTGTCCACTTTAGGAGTAGCTTATCGCTCTTGTCTTTAAAGTAAATCAACAGGAATCCGAGAAGGGCATAAATGGTAAGTATATCGCCAGCCCAAATCAAAAACATGTGTAATAGGCCAATAACGAGTAAGCCGCCCATTCTTCGGCCAAAGAATCGGTTAAATGATTCTGATTTGATCGGTTTTTGTTTGTACGACTCGTACTGAACGGCCAACCCTATTCCAAATAAGATGCTGAAAATATAGTAGAACTTACCACTGATGAATATGAATATCAGTATGTCTAGTACATGATCAATAGGTGCAGTGGAAAAGCTGTGTTTTAATTCATCGGAATAGTACGCAGCGCCTGATAGGTATTTGATGTTAACCAAAAAAATAAAAAATATGGCCAACCCTCGCATGATGTCGAGATATTCAATTCGGTCGGCGTTTTTAGTGCTGTGCATGCAAACTTTGTTCGTGATTAAGAAATCCGCCCCCAGGCTTGTTTCTTGCCATATTCTCTCAGGAAAAATATTCGCACTTGTTCGTGCTGCGTCAGAGCTTCGTCTTTTTCGAGCAAGCGAATGGCCGCCGCGCGTGCCTCCACAAGCAGCTTGGCATCTTTAACCAAATCGGCAACGCGAAATTGGACCACGCCGCTTTGTCGGGTGCCGGTCATTTCTCCTGGACCGCGCAGTCGGAGGTCTACTTCGGATATTTCAAAGCCGTCGTTGGTGCGCACCATGGTTTCCATTCTCGTGCGGGCTTCTTCGCCGAGCTTGTAGCCGGTCATGAGTAAGCAGTAGCTCTGGGAGGCGCCGCGTCCAACCCGTCCGCGCAACTGGTGGAGCTGTGAGAGGCCAAAACGCTCGGCGCTTTCGATGACCATTACGCTGGCGTTGGGGACGTTTACGCCGACTTCAATCACCGTAGTGGCCACCATGATGTTGGTGCGGCCTTCGGCAAAGGCACGCATCTCCCTTTCTTTTTCATCGGCGGGTAGGCGACCGTGTACCACCGATACCATGTACTCCGGCTCGGGGAAGGTGCGTTGTATGCTCTCAAAGCCGCTCATCAAATCCATGTAGTCTTGCTTGGCGGATTCCTCTATGAGGGGATAAACAATGTAAACTTGACGACCTTCGGCAATTTGTTGCTTTAAAAAACCGTTGACGGCCAAGCGCTTGCTTTCAAAGTAGTGCTTGGTCTCGATGGGTTTTCTACCGGGCGGCAATTCGTCGATCACGGATACGTCTAAGTCGCCGTATAAACTCATGGCCAAGGTGCGCGGGATAGGGGTGGCGGTCATAACCAATACATGTGGCGGTACTTGGTTTTTTGCCCAAAGTTTGGAGCGCTGTGCCACGCCAAAGCGGTGTTGCTCATCAATAACGGCCAAACCTAGGTTTTGGAATTTTACTTTGTCTTCCAGCAAGGCGTGGGTACCTACAATGAAGGGTAGACTGCCGTTTTCGAG
The DNA here is from genome assembly GCA_022565745.1 of Cryomorphaceae bacterium. Taxonomy (GTDB): domain Bacteria; phylum Bacteroidota; class Bacteroidia; order Flavobacteriales; family Schleiferiaceae; genus CSBr16-58. The sequence goes on from JAIUMB010000224.1 coordinate 1,949, forward strand.
TTTTTCAAACAGACTTACCCGTTCTTTTTTTGGTGTACTACCAGTCAGTAAAGCAATTTCCAGTCCCATAGGCTCAAGGAATTCTTGTAAGCCAAGGTAGTGTTGGCGGGCGAGAATTTCTGTAGGCGCCATGAGGCATGACTGCAATCCGTTGTCGAGGGCCAAGAGCATGCTGAGCAAAGCCACCATGGTTTTTCCTGAGCCCACATCGCCTTGAAGCAGGCGGTTCATTTGGGCGCCACTGCCCATATCGCGACGAATTTCTTTGACCACGCGTTTTTGTGCGTTGGTGAGTTCAAAAGGCAAGTGGTCTTTGTAAAAGCGATTAAACCATTCCCCTACGGATTCTACCCGATGTCCACGTATTTTAGTTTTGTTGATTTGTTTTTGGCGCACCATGCCCAGTTGTACAAAGAAAAACTCTTCAAAAGCTATGCGGAAACGCGCCCGTCGAATCATGACGTCGTCTTTTGGAAAGTGAAGATTAAAAATGGCTTGTTCTCTGCTGATAAACCGGTATTGCTCAATGATGTCTGCGGGAAGGTTTTCGGGGATGGTGCCTTTGAACTTAGGCAGCAACGACTGGACGAGTCGGCCTATGGCGCGACCGTTGAGGCCTTTCTGTACGAGCTTTTCGGTGCTGTGGTACACTGGCTGCATGGACGATTGCTCATGGGCTTTGGTGTCTTCCACGGCCTCCATTTCTGGATGAACAATGCTCCAGTTGCCTTGGTATGACTGTGGTTTTCCAAAGATGACGTATTCGGTTCCCGGCTTGAGGATGCTTTTAATGGCAGCTACCGAGCGAAACCAGACCAACTCTATGCTTTGTCGGCCATCGGTGAATCGCCCCACCAAGCGTTTGCGGTTTTTCCCCTTGACTTCTTCTATGCGGGTAAGAACGCCTTTGATTTGAATTTCACCTAGCGCAGAGGGAACTTCTGCAATGGTATAGAAGCGCGATCGGTCGACATATCGAAAGGGAAAGTGGAAAAGGAGTTTGCCAAAATTGGTGATGCCCAGCTCCGTACGAAGTAAATCGCCGCGAGAGGGGCCCACGCCTTTGAGGTACTCAATGGGGGTTTTTGCTATGTCGTCGAAGGGTTGGTACACGGTTTTGCTATAAGTGTTCAAAAATAGATAACAATTGAGAATGTAGAATGTAAAATGTAGAATGTAAAATGTAGAGTGTAAAATGTAGGATGTAGAATGTAAAATGTAGAATGTAGGATGTAAAATGTAGAGTGTAAAATGTAGGATGTAAAATGTAGAATGTAGAACCGGAGCGAAGCGGAGCTCAATGACTGGAGGGAGTTAATGTAAAATTAAGAATGTAGAATTAAGAATGTAGAATTAAGAATGTA
>JAIUMB010000225.1 GCA_022565745.1 Cryomorphaceae bacterium
TGAATGCACCGCAATCCAATATCCTAAAGTCTGTAGAGGTGATTAATGGCGGGCAACTGTATATCAACCATCCCAATGATGTGGGCTTTAATCCCAGTGGTATAACAGGAACATCCAACTCACATTATCAAGTGAAGACCGCCAATACTTGTGATACCAATCGAGTAAAAGTTAGTTATGGCGGAATGTTAACTGTAGGGTTATCCTTTGCCCAGAATACCGGAGAGTTGATTTTTGAGCCAGGCTCCGTACTGGAAATTGATTCCGGAGGCAAATTGGTCGTAGAGGAAGGCTCTACCTTGATCATCAGGGAAGGTGCTGCTTTGGAAATTCATCCAAATGCACGCATTTTTCTCAACGGTGAGCATGCCAAGCTTGTGATTGAAGGCAAGGTTGTTATGCATCCCAACGCAGAATTAACCTATTCATCTGAGGTGGCCGAGATGGGTATGCTGGTGTTTAATCAACGCCATTGGAATGACCACGGTCCTGTGCCTGCCGGAACAAACTGGTCGATAGGTAATAACGCGAAGTTTGTTTTAAAGGGTGCTGCGCAGCATATACCAACCGTTATATGTCAACTCCCGCTCAATGCGTATGATGAAAACCGCAATCGATTTTCATTGATTGAGTTTGATGATATCAATCTCCTGATTGATTCGGGAATGTATGCCAATTTAACGGCTGATTCTTTGGTCCTTGTCAATTCCAACATCACTTCTTTAGACAATGGTCGTAAACATATGGGCGTTCAGGTCTGGGGTAAAAGCCTCAATGATGTGGTAATTAAAAACAATGACTTCTCTGATTGCTACCGGTGCTTTAAGGGCTATCAATTGGGTGTGCAGCAAGCATTGCTGATTGATTCGTGTACATTCTCTAATAGCGATCTTGCATTGGAATTTGAAAATGGAAACTTTACTTTGAGTAATGTCTCTGTAAACGACGGTCAAATAGGGCTGGTGTCTAATCGAGCACTGGGACAAAGTAGAATTTTGTATTCTGATTTTGTGGACGTACACGCTCCGGTGAAAATTGAATCGGAATCTAGTGCCAGATTGATGATATCATCCAGTAGTTTTGATATTTCAGGTAATAATCCGCTTGATACTGCCATCTATCATCACAGTGTGGGATTGAGAATGACCTGCTCAAGTATTGATAACTTTAGTGTGGGGGTTGATTGTCGTTCGGCTCTTATTGACTTGTCTGAAGAGGCCATGAATCAAATCAATGCAACGTTACCCATCTTGCTGACGGATGCAACTGGTGTTCTGTTGACCAACGGGGAGAATATATTTTCTGTAACACCTGTATACGTGAGTGGAAGTCTTCACAACAGTGCAATTGTGCCCATTATTAATCAGAAAATTGATGCCACCAACAACGCAATGCCGCATAATACCAGTGGTATTGGGCATGTTCAGTTCAATGGTTTGCTTTATGATCTTGAGGTACAAACGAACCACTTCACGACTATGTGTACCAACAACACAAACGGCTTTGCGCTTCCTACGGTTGACGGTTGGATTGGAGGCAGAAGTAGTGGAATCACGGTTAATCTTAATGATCAAAGTTTTCCGCTTGAATTGGCATTAGATGGCTCTTTTGCCTTGTTATATGGCCAAGAAGAATCCCATATAGAAGAATCCGCGATGGAGGTTTTGGATGAAGTTATTTTAATTCTTGACCAAGCTGTGCCTCAGTTAACAGAAACATCATCACTAGATGCGTATCAAATTGCCAAGGTTGGATTTACCATGGCATATGATTTACTGCGCATGGCTTACATGTATAATCACTTAGAGGTGGTTCATGCAGATCCCTTGGCCCAGCCAAATTCGTATGTTGCCTCAATGAATAACTATATTTCGGTATTCTCGGGTCTTTTACCCAATGGCAGTCAGTACGACAATCACCGTGCAGATCTGGAGTTGCTTAGGGCACATCTATATCGCATTGGCCACTACCACGCATTGGCTTTAAGTGCTCTGAACGAAGTTTCAGGGAACTTGTCTCAACGCAACATCGATCGCCGAGATTATTGGCAGTGTGTGTTGGGTTGGGAGCAACAAATGCTGTTGGGCAATATTTCCGAAGATGAGTTTATGGAGGAGTTCTGGAACTGTAATACACTTTACAGTCCTTACATAAGCTATGAGTCGGATGACCCCGGAAGCGAATCGACCGATGGGTTCTTTGCGGCCAACGATATCGCTTTCTACCCCAATCCCACCAACGATTTCCTATACATGCGCACCGATGGTATCGCAAAACTCGATGATGAGCTGTTGTTTACCGTTACTTCCCTCGAAGGTAGAACGGTGTTGAGCGAGCTGCAAACGGCATCGTACGTTCAGCGTGTAAACGTGGACCAACTTTCATCAGGCGTTTACATCATATCCCTCAAAACGCCGTATAGAGAATACCAGCGACGCTTTGTGAAAAAATAGTTTTTCATGGTTTGGTTAAATGTCCCCTTGGAGCAGTCTTTCTCTGCTCTAAGGGGTTTTTCTTTTTCCACCGCAGAGTTGCAAAGGACACAAAGCACCCTCCGCGCCCTCTGCGTCTTTGCGGTAAACATTGCGCATCGCGAAAAAACAAAACGCTGTATTTTTTTTCCACCACAGAGTCGCAAAGTACACAAAGCAACCTCCGCGTTCTCTGCGCCTTTGCGGTAAATTATTGAGCGAAGCGAAAAACAAAACGCTGTGTTTTTTTTTTCACCGCAGAGTCGCAAAGTACACAAAGCAACCTTTGTATTCCCTTATAATTGGTTAGCTATAAAAAAAACATACTTTTACTACAAATTTAAAATTTATACTTATTTTTGATCACAATAAAAAATTCAGGAATTATGTCAGAAAATCAAATTTCATCAAAAATCATCGGAGCTTGCATAAGTGTTCACAAGCACCTTGGCCCTGGTCTTTTAGAAAGTGCTTATGAAGTATGTTTGGCGTACGAACTTCAAAAGTTGGGGTTGGATGTAAAAAGACAACAATTACTGCGGGTTGTGTATGATGAAGTAAAATTAGATGCCGGATATAAAATTGATTTGTTGGTGGAAAATAAAGTCATTGTTGAAGTGAAAAGTGTAAATACATTGGCAAATATTCATATGGCTCAACTACTAACTTATCTCAAACTAATGGACAAAAAACTCGGTTTGCTGGTTAATTTTAATACGGTAAAAGTGGTTGATGGGATAAGAAGAGTGGCAAATGGTCTATAGTTTTTAAACCGTTTACACTCTAATAGCAAAAACCTCCGCGCCCTCTGCGCCTTTGCGGTAAA
>JAIUMB010000226.1 GCA_022565745.1 Cryomorphaceae bacterium
AGGTCAAACTTTTAATCTTACAATTTGGCGGCAATGTGGTGCCCTACATCGACTCCAAAAAGCGCGCTGATGCCTATGGCAAACGCATGGAAAGAGAAATTGCTGTATTCCAAAAGCGCTTTCCCAATGCTGATATTTTGTTTATTGGTCCCAGTGATATGGCGACAAAAGTCCGCACAAGTATGGAAACCTTCCCTCACCTTGTCGACGTGAGGGATGCGTTGAAGGAGGCGGCGTTTAATCGAGGCATCGCCTACTGGGATATATTTGAAGCCATGGGCGGAGAAAACGCTATGGCGTCTTGGGTAAACAACGACCCGCCATTGGCCGCTTCTGACTACGTTCACTTTACGCCAAAAGGCGCTTCTGTTGTAGCGCAGTGGCTTACCGAGGCCATTATGGACAGTTATCAAGAATGGAAAAAAACCAATCAAACCCCATGAAACGCATTTTAGCCATCACCTTTTCGTTTTGGATGTGCGCACTGATGGCACAATCGCCTAAAACATTGAGCGAAATCGAGCGGCTTTACCCTTTCCTCAAATCCCAAAACGCTCTACTTACTCACTATGGCGATTCATCAGCAGCAAAACATTTCTTTGACAAATATGAGCAATTAAACCTCTGTGGCGACGAACAAATTGCCGTGGCTCATTTTGGCGGATCTCATGTGCAAGCTGGAACCTTATCCAGAAGGCTGCAAAAAAATCTTCAATCGCTCAACCCCAACCAAACAGGTGCACCGGGATTTTTCTTTCCCTTTCACTTGGCAAAAACCAACAATCCTGCCCATTACTACAGCGAAAGCAGCGCGCAGTTTACGTCCATTCGTGCGGCTAAACCGTCAGACATCGGACGCTGGGGCATGTCGGCCATTACCGTTTATACGCACGACAGCAGCGGCTATGTGACGGTGAAAGGCATGGGCGACGACAAAGCAAACTGGGTGTTCGACAAGGTGAGAATTTACACGCCGCTGGGCGACAGTTGCTTTTCCCTGAAATTGGATTCTATGTATAAAGTATTGGACATGACCATCGACAGTACCGCAGGGATGATGGAATGGACGTTAGACACGCTTTATCATACGCTTAGATTTCACTGGGAAAAAACAGACAGTTTACAACAAGTGCTCTATTTGGACGGCATTCAATTACTAAACAATCGTCCGGGAATTACCTATCACGGCATGGGCGCCAACGGCAACAGTACTGGCTCACTCGTGCGCAGTGAAGCAATGCCTCAGCAGTTAAAATACCTCAACGCCGATTTGGCCATCTTTGGCATTGGCATCAACGATGCACACAAATCGCTCAATGCCTTCAGTGTAGAAGAATACAAGCGCAACTATAGAGAGATTCTCAATGCGCTACGGGCGCATAACCCGAATACGGCATTTGTTTTTATGACCAACAACGACAGTTACTACAAAGGCGTTCCCAATCCCAACGCCAAGCGCGTTCAAGTGGCCATGCGGCAATTGGCTGAAGAATATGGTGGATGGGTATTCGACCTATTCAACTATATGGGTGGCATGAACGCTTCACAAGTTTGGTTTCAACACGGGCTGGGCAAGCGCGACAAAATTCACTTTACCAAAGAAGGCTACTTACTGCATGCCGATGCCATGTACCAGTCTGTAAAACACAGCTTTTTCGACTACTTAAAAAACAAATACCCCGACCCACTGATTCCCTAATGTCTACTCTACTGGAACATATTACTTCGTTGTTGGGGTACGCTGAAGACAAGCCCCTGATTTTTACCCGCGCCTATTTCTGGTACTTTTATGCGGTGGTCTTGTTTTTCTTTGGTTTGTTGTACAAGCGCATGCGACTTAGAAACGCCTATTTGTTTTTTATCTCGCTGTACTTCTACTATCAAACCAGCGGATTCTTTTTTCTTATCCTTATATTTTCAACGCTGACCGACTTCCTTATAGGCAAACGCATCTACGCAGCAAAGGGCGACGTCAATAAGCGACTATGGGTGGCCTTGTCTGTATTCGTCAATTTATCGGTGCTCGGCTATTTTAAATACGCTTACTTTTTTACCGAAAACTTCAACGCCTTATTCCACACCGACGTGGAAGTTTACAACCACTTTGCCCTCTGGAGCAACAGTTTTTTCGGCAGCGATTTTAGGGTTGACCGCATCTTATTACCGGTGGGAATTTCTTTTTTCACCTTTCAAACCATCAGTTACTCCATCGATATCTACCGAGGACTCATCAAGCCCGTAAAGTCGGTGTTTGACTTTGGTTTTTACGTATCCTTTTTCCCGCAGTTGGTGGCTGGCCCCATTGTAAGAGCAGCCGATTTTATTCCTCAGCTTTACAAGCCCTACCAAATCAACCGACTGGATTTTGGCTTGGCATTGTTTTGGATTTTCAATGGCCTGCTAAAAAAAATGGTATTGGCCGATTACATCGCGGTAAACTTCATCGATCGCGTATTTGTCAATCCGGGCAGCTACTCCGGCTTTGAAAACCTCATGGCGCTTTACGGGTATTCGCTTCAAGTGTACGCCGATTTCTCTGGCTATACCGACATTGCCATTGGACTGGCACTGTTAATGGGCTTTCATTTACCCGTAAACTTTAACTCGCCATACAAAGCCAATAACGTAGGGGAATTTTGGAAACGATGGCACATCAGCTTATCCAGCTGGCTGAAAGATTACCTCTACATACCTATGGGCGGAAACCGGAATGGCTCTTTGTTTTCATACATCATGGTGGGTGTTATTTTGTTTTTTGTAAGCGTCTTGGCCGGCAATATTTGGGTGCCCATATTATCCCTTGCCGTCATCATCATTATGGTGCTATTGTATGTAAACATTGAAAAAGTCCGCCGTCAAATCGACACCAACATCAATCTCATGCTCACCATGACCATTGGTGGTTTGTGGCACGGTGCCAGCTGGACAATGGTCATTTGGGGCGCGCTCAACGGCATCGGTTTGGTCATATACAAGTGGACACGTAAAATTTTGCCTTGGAAAAACAAAGAACTTTGGTTTAACCGAGCCATAGGGATTTTCATCACCTTGAATTTCATTACGTTTACGCGTCTATGGTTCCGGGGTGAAAACCACGAAAAAGCCATGATAATGCTCAACCAAATAGGCAGCTCCTTTCAGTGGAATACCGCTATTGATGTATTGCGAGAATTTGACAAAGTGTTTTGGGTGATGCTATTTGGATACATCATACACTGGTTTCCCGCAAAGTGGAAGCTGTGGTATCGTCATGGGTTTAT
>JAIUMB010000227.1 GCA_022565745.1 Cryomorphaceae bacterium
TCATTTTTTCATTCTTTCCATTGGCCGTAGGCTTCAGCATAAGATTTTAAAACGTCTACAAATATATTCTACCGCAACTATTCTTTCCTGCCTTTTATTGCATAACCTCCTACCCCATCTTTCAAAGTCAATAATTGAATTGTACTTTTGCGCGATACGCAGTTGTTACAATATTCCACATGGCCAAAAAGGCAACGTCTAAAAAGCAGACAAACAGCAAAGAAAAAAAACCTTTCGTTCTCAATAAGAACGTGGTCATCGGCATTGGCATAGGGCTTATGGCTACGTCCATATTTCTCGTCGTGGCCATCATTAGTTACTTCTTTCACTGGCAAAGCGATTACGCCTCCATCGATCTGGGCTTTTGGGAGTTGCTTCGCTCAGAAAGTGTTTCGGTTAAAAATTTCGCGGGAAAAATTGGTGGCGCTGCTGCACACAAACTGGTTTTTCTCGGTTATGGCTTGGCAGCCCTTATTTACCCATATTACCTCATGCAGTGGGGCCTCCGACTTACTTTTGAAGCGCCGAAAAAGCCTATGTGGCGCATCACTGGTCGAGCTCTATTCCTCTTGCTCTGGACTCCTACATTTATCGCCTACCTGCTCCCGGACTCACTGGAACTCCTGTTTGGTGCTCGGGGATTGTATATCGAACACGCCATGCAGCAAATGGTTGGTCCCGTCGGCTCCGGACTACTGCTCTTTGCCACCTTTGCCCTATTTGCCATTGTGGTGTGGAATATTACGCCGGTAAAAATCAAACATTGGCTAGAAGCAAAGAAAAATGAGGCAAAAGTACAAGCGCCTGTAAATGCTGTGGTAAATGCCGATAAATCTGAAGAAACCAAACAAGAAACATCTGTAACTACTGAAGAGGAAACACCGGGTGAAGTCGTCGAAGAAAAGCCTGTCGAACTAACACTTGACGATAAAGCCGAAGAAAATGATTCACCGATAAAAGAGGAAAGTCCAAAGGTTGAAAAAACGGAATCTACAAGTGAAGGCGACGATTTACTGGAAATCGAGGAAGTCAAGGAAGAAGAAGAACTCGACGACAAAGACATCAACAAACGACTCAAGGAATTTGGCGAATACGATCCCACGCTTGACTTGAGCAGGTTTCAATTGCCTTCCATCGATTTGCTAAACAACTATACCACCGGCAACATCACCATAGACAACGAGGAATTGGAAAACAACAAAACCAAGATTGTCAACACCCTAGCCGACTACAAAATTGAAATCTCTAAGATCAAAGCCACCATTGGACCAACGGTAACGCTTTACGAAATTGTACCGGCCGCCGGGGTGCGTATTTCCAAAATCAAAAACCTAGAAGACGACATTGCGCTGAGTTTGGCAGCCTTAGGCATTCGCATCATTGCCCCTATTCCCGGTCGCGGCACCATTGGTATTGAAGTACCCAACCAGAATCCGCAGATGGTGGCCATGCGCAACCTGCTCAGTTCGGAAAAGTTCCAAAACAGCAAGTTTGAATTGCCCATTGCACTCGGTAAAACCATCAGCAACGAAACCTTTATTGCCGACTTAGCCAAGATGCCGCACTTGCTCATGGCCGGAGCAACCGGACAAGGTAAATCCGTTGGTCTCAATGTGATTCTTACGTCCATTCTCTACAAAAAACACCCCTCTCAGGTGAAATTTGTACTGGTTGACCCCAAGAAAGTGGAATTGACCCTTTTCAATAAAATTGAACGCCACTACCTGGCTAAGTTGCCCAACAGCGAAGAGGCCATCATCACCGATACCAAGAAGGTGGTTTATACATTGAATTCTTTGTGTATCGAAATGGATGAGCGCTATGAATTGCTGAAAAACGCCATGGTGCGCAACATCAAGGAATACAATCAAAAGTTTATTCAACGTCGCCTCAATCCGGAAGAAGGTCACCGCTACCTGCCTTACATCGTTTTGGTAATTGACGAATTTGCCGATTTGATCATGACGGCGGGAAAAGAAGTAGAAACACCCATAGCGCGTTTGGCGCAACTGGCCCGCGCCATCGGGATTCACTTGATTGTGGCTACCCAGCGTCCATCGGTAAATGTCATTACCGGTATCATCAAGGCCAACTTCCCGGCGCGGATTGCCTTCCGCGTTACCGCCAAAGTCGACTCACGTACCATCCTCGATGCCGGTGGCGCCGAACAGCTCATTGGTAAAGGGGACATGCTTTTGGCTACCGGCAGCGACCTCATTCGCATCCAGTGTGCCTTTGTAGACACCCCCGAGATTGAAGACATCACCGAATTTATCGGCTCTCAACAAGGCTATCCCAATGCCTATATCCTCCCCGAATTTGAAGGCGAAGATGGCGGTGAAGCCAGCGATGTCGACTTATCCGACCGCGACGCCATGTTTGAAGAAGCTGCACGCGTCATTGTACAGCACCAACAAGGATCAGCTTCATTGCTACAGCGCAAACTCCGCTTGGGATACAACCGCGCAGGTAGAATTGTTGACCAGTTGGAAGCCGCAGGAATCATTGGGCCATTTGAAGGGTCTAAGGCCCGACAAGTACTCATTCAAGACGAAACCAGTTTGGAACAGTTATTGAAAAATCTATAAGCTCATAACTTTAATACAAAAATCCACCATGCGTATACTTTTTTTACTCCTCATGGCCTCCGGAACCATCTTTGCTCAAACCACTGCAAAAGAAGCCAAGGCATTATTAGAGGAAGTCTCTTCAAAAATTAAAAAGTCTCCGGGTATTTCCATCGACTTTACCTATACCTTTGAAAATCCACGTGCAGATGCCTCTATGAAGCAAGAAGAAAAGGGCAGCATTGTATTGGCAGGCGACAAATACCGCCTGGAGTTTATGGGCGTAGATCGCTTACACGACGGCAAAAAAATCTACCAATTTTTACACGACGATAAAGAAGTGCAAATCATGGATGCAGAAGACGACGACGAAGGGTTTACACCAGGCTTTATCCTCGACATGTACAAGGAAGGTTTTAGCTACGCCTTGGCCGGCACCTCTACCGTCAACGGCAAAAAAGTACAGCACGTGATGCTAAAGAGCTTGAAGTCACCCGATATAGAGCACATAGAGATTCAAGTCTTTAGCGACAGCAAGCAAATGCACAAGATGACACAAAAAGGGCGCAACGGATCTGTCACCACATTTTCGGTCAACAAATACA
>JAIUMB010000228.1 GCA_022565745.1 Cryomorphaceae bacterium
CTTCATTTTTCATTTTTAATTTTACATTTTCTAAGACGCGATAAATCGCGCCTCTACATATCCATCGTAATAATTTTACATCCTACATCTTACATTTTACATTTTACATCTCACATTTACCCCAGCCACTGTAACCAATCGTAAATCCCCGACCGATTTAATCTATCGGCCAATAAAAAAACGAAACCGCCGATAATGTCATCAGCGCCTCGGAAGGCCTAATTCTTCACCAAACGAAACACCTCCGCTTTGCCATCCGTTTCCAAACGAACCAGATACATTCCGGCCGGTAAATGCCCCGTAGGTACATCAATGGATTGTACGCCTTTGCCCGGTTGATGCGCGTAGATGATGCGGCCTTGAAGGTCGTAAATCTGCATACTGGCCGAGTGTTGCGCAGTGAAATCCAACGTCGCATTGCCGTTTGTCGGATTGGGGTAAAGTATGTTTTTCGACAAGCTGAATCCGAAGTCCTCACTAGAGAGATTAGAAATGTCGGTGCCGCCATTGTCACGGAAGATTTTCACCCAGTCTTGGAAGAATAAGTTGGCCATTACCTCGTCGTAGATGATGACGGTGTTTTCGTCGTTGCGTTGATTGGCCGCATTCGACCAGTTGTGTGAACCGGTCACCACCAACGGATCGCTTTGCGGAGCACTCTGGTCTACAATGGCATACTTGTGGTGCATGATGTAGTTCTGGTTATTCAAAAACAGTCGACTGGAAGGCAGTTCCGAACTCAAAATGTTCCAAGCCGGTTGAGAACCAGTGGTGGTGTTGTCGTTGATGACAACAGCTGTGTAAACCCCGTCGTTGTGCTTGTCGGCCAGTGCATTGGCCAAAGTGGTTCTGGTCATCAACATGGTGGCCACTTGTAAGTCTTGGTCGGCGCTTTCCAACGCGCGAATGATGTTGGCCTCAACATTGTCGGTCGGACTAAAATACAATTCCACGCGGATGCCGTTGATGTTGAATAAATGCGGCGTATTGTCGCTTTTATCCGGACCAAATTTGCTGTTCATGCTGTTGGGCAAACTGCCACTGGATCCCCACATTTCTTGAAACTCCAACTGAAAGGCACGCGCCAATGATTGGTCTTGGATGACCACGGTATTGTTGGGGTCGGTGGTGAGCTGACCTACCGTCCAGTTGGTAGAGCCCGTCCACACGATGGGGCGGTTGGGGTCGGTCGACTCGGCATCGATCACCACAAATTTGTTGTGCATAATGCCGTAAGCCGAGCCCAGTGGACTCTGAAGGGTAGGGATAGAGGTGGAAAGGGTATTCATGCCCAGGGTTGCGGTTTGCGCATCTGTAATAAAGCGCACGCGAACCCCGCGATTGGCGGCGTTGTTCAGGGCCGTACCCAGGTCAGGGATACCGTTGTTGTTCCAGTTGTAAATGGCAATGTCGATGGTGCTTTGCGCATTGTCGACATAAGTAATCAGCGTATCGATGAGCGAACTGCCGGTGTACACGGCGTTGCCAAAACGGGCCACGGTGGTGTCGGGTTCGGTGATGAAGAAAGCTTTCATGTCGCCGCTGGAAAGCGATTGGGTGGCAAATACCCGCATGGGCGAAAGGGAAGTGTCGCCTTGTGCGTCAACAGAGGCCGCTTGTGCGTAGTAAATGCGACCGGGCTGTAGTCCGCTGAGGGTTTCGCTATGCGAAGTGGTAAGGTTGGTATTGATCACCGGTGGTTGGTTCATTAGGGCGTTGGTGCCGTAATAGAAAATGGTGGTGCCGGGGTCTTGGGTTTCGAAAGACAAATCAAAAGAGGTGGTGGCAATATTGCTTTGGATGATGTCGGAAATGATTTGTGGTCCACCGCCCAGATTAATATCGCTGGTGTAGCGAGGAAGCAACTGATAGTTGCCAATAAAACGACTCATAATACCGGTGATGTTTACCACCGAGCCGGGAATGGGTGTGCCTACCAGAGGGGTGCGGCTATTGATGCGGATTTCACGGGTATTGCTGCCATCGGTGATGTTGTAGTTGGTGTTGCCGGAAAAATTTCCGCTGCCATTTATGGTTACTCCGTTAACCTCAACCAGCATACACTCATACTGTTGCACCCAGCCGTTGCTTAAGGTAACACTGATGGGAGCAGGCAGTGGGTTATTGCTACTGAGAACCGTCACGGCGTTTACCGGACTGATTTGCAAAAGCTGGTTGAATTGCGAGAGTTCACCGGTTATTTCGATGCTGTCGCCCTGACGAACATTGTCTAACAAAGTGCCGGGATTAAAAGCGGAAAGTCCGGCGGTGTTGTCTTGGAAGTAAATGGTAACGCCACTGCTTGGATAAAGCGTGCTGTCGGCCGTTACGATGGCTTTAACGGTAACCGTATTGCCAATACCCGAATTTCGTGCTTGGGCGACGGTTTGCTGTGCAAATGTGTTGGTAGAATAGACAAAAAACAAAAGACTTAAAGTCAAGAATGCGCTCTTCATAATGATCAAAATTTTAGAGCTGCAAAGTTCGACAAGAAAATGTTAAGTCAGTATGATTATTTTATAAAACATTGATTTGCCTGTCTATATGTAATTGTGCAATCCGACCTATGGGAAAGGCGCAGTTGTCATAAACGGAATGTTTCAAAGCACCGAAACATGGTCATGGGTATAAAATAGAGTTGAATTGCAAGATGGTCGACGTCTCTCAAAGGCATTTGTTTAGATGGTTATTTGGTAGAGAAACAATGATATCCAGTCGTGTGTTAGAGCATTTGCTTTTTCCAGGGTAAAAAAATAAAGACTAAACAATATTACCGCAGAAAAACGTTTAATCAATAACCTTGCTGCCATATATATTTGTGGCTTCAAGAACAAGTGTTAAAAAAACAACATGTTAATTCACTGTATGAGCCTTTGCCATGAATAAATATTTGCGACTGATGGTCTTGCCGTTGTTGGTTGTGTCGCAAATGCAGGCGCAAGTGGCTCGTAAATATGCCAATGAATTTTTGGAGATTGGCGTTGATGCCCGCGCATTGGCCATGGGTAAGTCGGTGGTGTCATCGGTTTCTGGAGCCGAAGCCGGTTATTGGAATCCTGCCGGACTGGCTGGTATGGAGCAAAACATCGATGCCTCTTTGATGCATGCCGAATATTTTGGCAGCATAGCCAATTTTGATTACGCAGCCGTTGCCGCCCCCATCGACAATA
>JAIUMB010000229.1 GCA_022565745.1 Cryomorphaceae bacterium
AAGTCCATTTTCAACAAACCGGCATTTTCCACCACCGCATTGTCAAACTGGGTGTACCAAAGCTCAGAGTCTTTAGAGGTTGCTACCGGAATAAACTCGCGTATATCCGATGGGGTAATGATAACCCCACAGGCGTGAATCCCTGTATTTCGCACCGAGCCTTCGAGAATGGCGGCTTGTTGTAAAACTTTTGACTCCGGTGAAGAGCCCATGTAAAGGTTTCGGAGTACCAAGGCATTTTCCCACTCTTCTGAGCGGATTTTATCCTTGAGCTCCTTTTCCTCCATGTTGAAGAGCTTGGCCAGCGAGAGGTTGTTGGGTACCATTTTCGCCAAGCGGTCGGTATCGGACAACGGCAGCTCCATTACCCTTCCTGTATCGCGAATGGCGGATTTGGCGGCCATTTTACCGTAGGTGATGATTTGCGCCACCTGATTTTCTCCGTATTTATCGATCACATACTGAATGACCTTACCCCTACCGAGGTCGTCAAAGTCGATATCGATATCGGGCAATGAAACACGCTCCGGATTGAGGAAACGCTCAAAAAGCAGGTCGTACTTAATGGGGTCGATGTTGGTAATACCATTGCAATAGGCCACCACCGAACCGGCTGCTGACCCCCTGCCCGGCCCTACGGAAACGCCCATATTTCTGGCTTCGTTACAGAAGTCCTGAACAATGAGGAAGTAACCCGGATATCCGGTATTGGCTATGGTTTCCAACTCAAAATCAATGCGCTCGCGAATGTCATCGGTAATCTCACCATAGCGTTCTTTGGCGCCTTCATAAGTGAGGTGACGTAAATAAGCGTTTTCTCCGCGCTTACCGCCATCTTCTTTGTCAAGCGGGTCTTGAAACGCCTCAGGAATATCAAATGCCGGCAAAAGGACATCACGCGCCAAGGTGTATTCCTCGATTTTATCATAAATCTCGCTGAGGTTTTCAATCGCTTCGGGAATATCGGCAAAGCGCCGCTTCATTTCTTCTGAAGAAGCAAAGTAATAAAGGTCGTTGGGAAATCCGTATCGATAGCCCCGCCCTCTACCGATGGGGGTGCTTTGTTTTTCGCCTTCTTTCACGCAGAGTAAGGCATCGTGTGCATTGGCATCGCTGCGTTCGAGGTAAAAATTATCGTTGGCGGCCACCACTTTTATGTTGTGTTTTTTAGCCATGGCCAATAAAACCGGATTAACGCGGTCTTCTTCCGGTAAATCGTGACGAACGAGTTCCACATAAAAATCTTCGCCAAAATGGGCTTTCCACCACAGCAATGCTTCCTCGGCCTTGGCTTCACCTTCCTGTAAAATCAACTGTGGCACTTCCCCGGAAATTCCTCCGGTGGTGACAATGATGTCGTCTTTGAGATCGAGTAAAATATTCCTATCGATGCGCGGCACGTAGTAAAAACCTTCGAGGTAGCCGGAAGACGACAATTTGGCCAAGTTGTGGTAACCCTTTTTGTTTTTGGCCAAAAAGACGATTTGATAGCCGTTGTCTTTAGAACTGTGGTTGAGGCGGTCGCGACATAAAAACAACTCCACCCCAACGATGGCGCGCATAAAGTGCGGTTCAAATTCGGGATCGTCTTCTTGTTTTTGCTTTTGTGATTTGTTGTAGCGTTCCACCTCAGTGATGAAGTGAAAAGCCCCCATCATATTGCCCAAGTCGGTCATACTCACCGCCGGCATTTTCATCTCGGCGGCTTTTTGTATCAACGCCGGCAACTCGGTTGTGGATTGTAAAACCGAATATTGAGTGTGGTTGTGAATGTGGAAAAAGGGCGCATCGGCCAGTACAGAAAGGTTTTCCTTAATGGCTTGGGCACTGGGGCCATCGGCCTTGGGCGCTTCTAAAGCCGCACTTTTCTCTTTGAGGTTTTCGTGTTTTAGTCCGTACGTGCCAATGGGATCCGGGTGACGCGCTTGAAAGGCAGCGATGTAATCCTGCTCCGCCTGTAATTCTTTGGTGGTAAAAACACCTCGGCGCAGCAACTCAAAGAAACAGCGGGTGGTTGCTTCTACGTCGGCGGTGGCATTGTGGGCTTCGGCAAAGGGAACGCCGAATAGATACTGGTGGAGCTCGGTAAGGTTGGGCAGTTTAAATCTACCTCCTCGTCCACCGGGCAATTTGAGCAATTCGGCCGTAGTTTCCGTACACGTATCTAAAATCGGCATACTGGTTAATGGTTCATGCGCCATACCCGCACGAATCAACTCAGCACCAACGATGTTGATGTCGAAATTCAAGTTTTGTCCAACAGCGAATTTTGCTTGCGACAAGGCCTTAATAAGGTGTTCTAATGCTTCATTCAATGGCACACCTTCTTCTTTGGCCAATGCGGTGGAGATACCGTGTACTTTTTCCGCATCATAAGGGATGTCGTAACCATCGGGCTGAATGAGGTAATCCACATGCTCGAGCAACTGTCCCATATCGTCGTGCAACTGCCAAGCAATTTGCACCATCCGCGGCCAGTTGTCAACATCGGTAAATGGTTTATTCCAGTCCTTGGGTAGTCCGGTAGTCTCGGTATCAAATATTAAATACATTGGCTTTCAGTATGGTAAAATTGAACAACGCTGTTCATAAGCAGCTATAAAAATACTATATCTACGGGGGATATTTGGAGGAAGTTTTCCACAATTTGGAGGGGGGGCGCTACGCGCGCATGGGTTTGCGAATGCATATACACGCCAATATTTGATTTATTAAAGCCTTTGGCTTGTATCAGTTTGGGGGTTTGGTTTGCGGATGCATATAAAGGCCGATATTTGATTTGTTAAGTAGAGACGCGATTTATCGCGTAAAGAAGCTGATGCACGCGTGGGTTGCTGGCGCATGCAGGGAAGCACGGGAGCACGGGAGCAGGGTTGCTGTCGCAAGCACGGGAGCACGGAGGCACGGGAGCAGGGTTTTGCAGATGGATATAATGGCCAATATTTGATTTGTTAAAGCCTTACGCCTATATAGAAAACTAAAGGGCCTGTATTGCCAATCGTCAACCCCAGACCCCAGACCTCCGACCGATTTAATCTATTGACCAATAAATAAACGAATCCGCCGATACTACCAATACATTCTTAATTTTTCATTTTAAAGACGCGATAAATCGCGCCTCTATATATCCATCGTAATAATT
>JAIUMB010000230.1 GCA_022565745.1 Cryomorphaceae bacterium
AATGGGGGCAATATGGGAGAAAAGCAGTGTTTCATTTTTTTACTTTGACTTTGACCTTGACTATGACTATGACTTTGACAAAGCGGTTAACATACTGAAACGTCTACTGCCTATACATTCGTGAGTCATCGTCATCGTCATCGTCATTGTCATTGTCATTGTCATCGTCATCGTCATCGTCCTAATGCGCCACCCCAGAAGCCAAGTACACCAGTACACTGGCAATGGCTAAAAAAATAGCTTGTCCGGTTCTGATGACATACTTAACCCCTTTGAGATACCACGGATCGTCTTCGGGTATTTCAATCAATGGGATATCTAATGGCTTAAAGTTCTTCATGCGCTCAATCTCTTCCGACCGATCGGGCTGGATGAGTTTTCCGCAAGAATCACATTCGTTGTTATCGGTTGTTGTCCACACACCACAGTGCGGACATTTGGTTTCTTTTCCCATTTAAAATCAAAAAATTTGATATCTAAAACAAAACAGGCCGTCAAAGGTTAAAATGTTGCCTGTGTATAACATCCACGTGGCTATGCTTAAAAGTACGAGAGCAAGACTTTCGATCCCGATAGCTATCGGGAAAAAAAGCGCAGTTTACAAATGGCAAATAAGCGTTTTTAAGATTAACCATAATGCGGCCATCGGACTTTATAGATAGACACTAAGTAATAGCGTTTCGCAAGCCGATTTGGAAAAAAAATTCCGTACGTTTGCGTTTCGTAATTAATCCTGCGAAAATAAGGTTTAACCGCCATTGCACCAACTTTTATTACCATGCATACACCAATCAAAGGGTTTTCAAAACTCAGCAGAGATGCCAAAATCGAATGGATTGTCAACGAAATTTTCGATGGTAACCAATCCGTCATTGAACTATTAAACAGCTATCTGCACCAAGATGAAAAAGTGCAAAAGCTGCACAACGAGTTCATAGAGAACACCATTACCAACTATTATTTGCCTTTGGGGGTTGCACCCAACTTCCTCATCAACGACAAGGTGTACACCATTCCCATGGCCATTGAGGAAAGTTCGGTGGTAGCAGCAGCAGCCAAAGCGGCTCAATTCTGGTTGAAGCGCGGTGGATTTAAAGCCACTGTTTTAGGCACGGAGAAAATTGGTCACGTTCACTTCATGTACACTGGCGAACCGGAAAAACTACACGCCTTTTTCAAAGACAACAAAGCCTCCCTCATCAATAGCACCGATGACATTACGGCCAACATGCGCGCACGCGGTGGCGGCATAACCGATATTAAATTGGTGGATAAAACAGTCGATTTGGAGGACTACTATCAGCTAGACGTTCGCTTCCAAACCTGCGACAGCATGGGGGCCAACTTCATCAACAGCTGTTTGGAGCGACTGGCAGAAACACTGACCAACACCATAGCCAGTGATGGTCGTTTTAACGAAGACGAAAAACATGTGCAGATTGTTATGCGCATTTTGTCTAACTACACCCCTCAATGCTTAGTAAGAGCCGAAGTGTCTTGTCCGATTGAAGACCTCACCGAAGAGGAAGGTGTGTCACCGCAGGAGTTTGCAGAAAAATTTTACCGTGCCGTGCGCATTGCTGAAATTGAGCCTTACCGCGCTACCACACACAACAAAGGCATTTTTAATGGCATTGACGCGGTGGTCATCGCTACGGGAAATGATTTCCGCGCGGTGGAAGCTGCCGGGCATACCCATGCCTCTATAAACGGCAAATACTCGAGCCTCACGCATTGCAGCATAGACGACAACACCTTCCGCTTTTGGATTGAAATACCACTTTCTGTGGGCGTTGTTGGCGGACTGACCTCTCTCCACCCCATGGTGAAGTTTTCTCATAAATTACTAGGCAATCCATCGGCAGAAGAACTGATGGGCATTATTGCCGCATCCGGGTTGGCACAAAACTTTGCCGCATTACGGGCATTGGTTACTTCAGGAATTCAAAAAGGCCACATGAAGATGCACCTTTTTAACATCCTCAACCAACTGGAAGCCACCGATGAGGAAAAGGCATTTTTTGTCAACTACTTCAAAGACAAAGTGGTTTCCCACAGTGCAGTCGTTAGGAAGTTTTGCGAAATGCGCGGCATCCCGTATGAATCGATGATTAAAAAATAAATGCAAAGGTTTTTTGCGTCTGGCAAAATCATGCTGACCGGAGAGTATGCCGTACTGTTCGGTGCGCCTGCATTGGCACTACCCACCAAACTGGGACAAAACATGCAGGTGGCATTGAATTCAAGTGGATTGAATTGGACCAGTGATGACCCAGAAGGCACATGGTTTACAGGAAAATGGGATTCTGAAGGACAACTGCAAGTCACTTCAAACGAAGATACGGCGAAGCGACTCAAGCACCTCCTCGACGTTGCCCAATCACTTAATCCGAATTGGCATCCCTACAAGGCAAATGTTCATTGTACGCTAGAATTCCCCACCAACTGGGGCTTAGGCAGCAGCAGCACACTCATTGCTTTGGTTGCTCAATGGGCCGAAGTAGATCCATTGACCTTGTTTTTTAAAAGCTGGAAAGGTTCGGGCTATGATGTAGCGGTAGCAAGTGCCCACTCGGCCATCATTTACAAAAAAACGGGAGAAAGCAAAGCCCATTGGACAAAAACCATCATTTCGCCTCCTTCCCCGGAGCAGTGGTTTTTTGTGCATCAAAATGTAAAGCAGTCAACCTACGACGAAATCAATCGCATATCGGAGCGCCCCCTACCAAATTCACTTATTGATGATATAGAGGCCATTAATCAACAACTATTATCCGCCGAAAGCGATGATGATTTTGAAGAAGCATTGCAGCAACACGAAATCATTATTTCTCAATTCATCGGTAAACCCATGTTGTCTGAGCATTTTAACAAACACCAAATTAAGGCCAAATCACTTGGCGCATGGGGCGGGGATTTCTTTCTTTCTCGATTAAATGATCTTCAAATAGAGACCCTCAATGCCTTAGGTTACAACACCATCATTCCGTGGTCATCATTCATACGGTCGTAACCTCGCCTCTCAGACCACATAACGTATTGATCAAAAAGGCTTAACAATCGTTTGTTTATAACCTACACCCCACTGAATTCATAAACCACTACAACAGTTCTACCTTTGTTAA
>JAIUMB010000231.1 GCA_022565745.1 Cryomorphaceae bacterium
ACGAATCGCGCTGGGTTTTACGCTGAGATTTTAACGGATTAGCGGTTATGTCTTTGTGCATTTTACGGTTTTTAACAATATCTAACGCCTGAAATACAGCTGATCGAAACGACTGTTCGTCTGCTTCATTTTTACCAGCAATATCGAATCCTGTTCCGTGATCAGGTGAAGTCCTTATGATGGGTAATCCTAAAGTAACATTTACCCCAGACCCAAAACTCAACGCTTTAAATGGCGCCAGTCCTTGATCGTGATACATAGAAACGACCGCATCAACGGCATTTTGTTGGCCTCTACCAAAAAAGCCATCAGCAGGAAATGGACCAAACACCAGCATACCTTCATCGCGCTTAGACTGAACCACAGGTGCAATAATCTTTTGATCTTCGTCGCCAATTAACCCACCATCACCAGCGTGTGGGTTTAACCCCAACACCGCTATTCTTGGCTTTTGCAATCCATAGTCTACTTTTAATGCATCACCTAATTTTTCGATAAATACACGCAGTTTATCAGTGGTAATTGCATCTGAAACATGGTTTAAAGGAATATGGTCTGTAACCAATGCTACGCGAAATTCTCCACTACACAACAACATTAATGCTGTTTGCTTATAATGTTCTGCAAAATATCCAGTGTGACCACTAAAAGGAAAGTTTTTCTCATCGTAACAAGCCTCTTTGTGAATGGGTGCGGTTACAATGGCGTCAACATCTCCATTATCGAATGCAGTTACACAAGCTTTTAATGACTGAACAGCAAAAGCACCTACCTCTTTACTTACCTTTCCCAACTCAATATTGACATTATCGTTCCAAGTATTGCATACGTTTAGCTTTCCTGGGTGTGCCTCAGAAACCTGTTTGATTTGTTGATAATGAAGCTGATTGAGATGACATGCTTTTCGGTGATAAGAAACCACTTTAGCATTGGCAAAGATAACTGGTGTACATAGTTCAAAGAAGCGGCCATCGGAAAAGGTCTTGAGAACGACTTCAAGACCTATTCCGTTGAGATCGCCGCAGCTGATGCCAATAACAGGAAGTTTGTGTTTTGTGTGGGCCATTACTTCTGGTAGTGACGGTTGATGAAACTGGTCAACAATCTTACCCCTGCACCGGTTCCCCCTTCTGGACGGTATGCATCGCCTTTATCTAAAAACGCTGATGCAGCAATATCCAAGTGAATCCATGGATAATCAGTAAAATGCTCTAAAAATTTACCAGCGGTAATTGTACCCGCTTCGCGCCCTCCTATGTTCTTCAAATCGGCCACAGAGGACTTTATCATGTCGTTATACTCTGGCCATAGTGGCAATCGCACCAAGCGTTCGTGTACTTCGTGTCCGGCTTTTTCCAATTTCACATATTGTTCATCACCAATTGTTCCCATAGCACAGATGGCTTGGCGGCCGGCAGCGATTACAGCTGCTCCTGTTAAGGTTGCCAAGTCTATCACTAAATCCGGATTGTACTTCTTAGCAAAGGCAAGCGCATCAGCGAGTATTAAACGCCCCTCAGCATCTGTGTTTAATACCTCTACGGAGGTCCCATCGTACATATGTAAAATATCTCCCGGTGTGATGGCATTTCCTCCAGGACGATTGTCGGTAGCTGGTACCAAACCAATAACCCATACATCAGACTTCATGCCTGCTAAAGCCGTAATGGTGCCTACTACCGCGGCTGCACCTGCCATATCAGATTTCATGCTGTCCATAGAGCCAGCTGTGGGTTTTAGGCTCAAGCCACCTGTATCGTACATAACACCCTTTCCAACAAGGATAAGTGGTTTTTCATTACGTGGTGTTTCAGGCTTATGCTCCATGATCGTAAAGGTCGGAGGGTCAATACTCCCCTTGTTTACTCCTAATAAGCCACCCATGCGCAAAGATTCAATATTGGCCTTGTTGAGCACCTCGACTTCAAACCCTATTTGCATACCAAGATTGACTACGCGTTCGGAAAAATTGGTAGCTGTTAGTTTTATCAGTGGCTCATTGACCAAGTCTCTTGCCAACAAATTACCTGCTACTGACCAATACAATTCATTTCTAAGGGATTCTTCTATGCCTTTAGCGCCTAGATATATCAGTTGAAATTTATCTTTTTTGCTCTTATAAGCATCAAAATTGTAATTCGACAAGGCTAGGCCTTCAATCAAGGCTAATCCATTATCAATACTTGCCGATTCCACAAAGGCTTTATCCAACCCCATGGCTTTAAGGGCTGGTAACAAAGAACTCCCCATACGTCTATAAGACTCGATAATACGCGCATCAGAAGACTCACTTTTTACCTTACAGTAAAACGTAGTTCTTTCAGCTATGACATAAAAATACTGTCCGTCGTTTTTGTTGGAAAAGGCTTCTACTTGTTCTTTAGTTTTGTTGTCAAGATTAAATTGACTCAACTGTTCTATAGCATCAAATGCAATAATATGTGCACCGCCTTTGTCTTCTTCTCCAAATGAAGTATGTTTTTTTATCATGATCTTTTATTTTACATTATTGGGACAAAAGTAGGCACTCGGAGTAGAGAAGTCAATTAATAAAAGCCAAAAACCACCATCGTATACCAAAAACACTTGATATCAAGCGCTCTGAACCCTACTTTTGTGCACGAAATAAAGTTAACGTTATGTGCGTTAACACAGCGACATATTAACCTGTTTTATGCTGACTAACAACATAAAACATTAAATAACTCAATCAAATTATGAAAATTTCCGTTATTGGAGCCGGTAATGTAGGTGCAACTTGTGCAGAATACTGTGCACATCACGAACTGGCAGAAGAAGTCATCTTGCTTGACATCAAAGAAGGGTTTGCAGAGGGTAAAGCACTTGATTTGTGGCAAACCGCACCCATCAATAATTACGATTCTCGACTCAAAGGTTCAACCAACGATTATTCAGCTACGGCAAACTCAGATGTTGTTGTCATTACATCTGGCTTACCGAGAAAACCGGGGATGTCTCGCGATGATCTTATTGCCACCAATGCGGGTATTGTTAAGAGCGTAACAGAAAACGCCATTAAGCACAGTCCAGACGCCATTTTTATTATTGTATCCAACCCGCTTGA
>JAIUMB010000232.1 GCA_022565745.1 Cryomorphaceae bacterium
AAGAAATATCTGAAAAAATAAAAGAAGAGAGTGCTTTTGTTGATCAGCTTCGTTTGGAGGTATCCAAAGTGCTGATTGGTCAACACAAGATGTTTGATCGCTTATTAATGGGATTGTTGGCCAATGGTCATATTTTACTTGAAGGATTGCCTGGTTTGGCGAAGACTTTAGCCATTAAAACTTTAGCCAGTGCAATTAATGCGGATTATGCGCGAATACAGTTTACTCCAGATTTGCTGCCATCCGATATCATAGGTACTCAGATTTACAATTTGCAAAAGAATGCCTTTGCCACCATGAAAGGGCCTGTATTTGCTAATTTTGTTTTGGCCGATGAGATAAACCGAGCGCCAGCCAAGGTGCAAAGTGCTTTGTTGGAAGCCATGCAAGAAAGACAAGTGACCATCGGAGATACTACGTTTAATCTACCTGATCCCTTTTTAGTACTGGCCACCCAGAATCCCATTGATCAGGAAGGTACTTATCCATTGCCAGAAGCACAAACCGATAGGTTTATGCTGAAAACAGTAATTACTTATCCGAATATAGAAGATGAGCGTTCTGTTTTGCGTCAGCAAATATCTGGAGTAAAACAAGAGATTAAGCCAGTTGTAACACTTGAGCAAATAAAAAGCGCTCGAACGCAGCTTCATAAGATTTACATGGACGAAAAGATCGAAAAGTATATTCTTGATATCATTTCGGCCACCCGTTCTCCGGAAAACTATCGCATGCCAGATTTTGCACAGTTTATTTCTTTTGGTGCCTCACCGCGCGGAAGCATAAACCTAGCTTTAGCTGCAAGAGTTAATGCATTTATTCGAGGTCGAGCATTTGTGATTCCTGAAGATGTAAGGGAAGTGGCATTAGATGTTTTGCGTCATCGCATTGGCCTTACATATGAAGCCGAAGCCGAGGAAATTACCACCGATCGTTTGATTAAGGAAATCATTAATGAGGTAGAAGTACCATAATTATGGATACCCGGGAGCTGCTTAAAAAAGTTCGTCAGATTGAAATTAAGGCACGTCGAAATTCCGACCATATGCTTTCCGGAGAGTATCACTCATCGTTTAAAGGTCGGGGAATGACCTTTAGTGAGGTGCGCCTTTATCAATATGGTGACGACGTTCGTGCAATCGATTGGAATGTTACAGCTAGATTAAACGAAACTTACATTAAAGTCTTTGAGGAGGAACGAGAGTTGACTTTGCTGTTGGTAGTGGATGTCTCTGGTTCTACGCATTTTGGAACGCAAGGTCGTTTCAAGAGAGAGCTGGCCGCCGAAATCTGTGCTTCATTGGCATTTTCTGCATTGGCCAACAACGATAAGGTTGGTGTTCTTCTTTTCGCAGATGGTCCAGAGAAATATATACCTCCTCGAAAAGGAAAAAAACACTTGCTTCATATCATTCGTGAAATTTTGGAGTTTGAACCCAAAACAACGGCCACCAATATTTCTAAAACACTTCCTTTTTTACTCAATATCCAGAAGAAAAAAGCCATCATTTTTATGTTGTCTGATTTTATGGATGTCGACTACTTGGATACTTTGAAAGTGGCATTGCGAAAGCACGAAATGATTGGTGTTCGGTTGTTTGATCCTACAGAAGAATCACTACCAGACTTGGGCATGCTGCAGGTCTATGATCCTGAAAAACGCGATTATGTATGGATGAATACATCGAGAAAACGAGTGAGACAATCGTTTGAAGTCATTCAGAAAAACTATGCACTTTACTTCAGAAATGCATTTACAAAATTTGGAGGTGGTGCCATCGAAATCAATATTCATGAACCATACTTGAAAAAACTAATGCAATATTTTAAACAACATGCGTAATACTTGGTCATGCCCATGGCAATAAGATTTAGTCAATACTTACCACCAATGAAGAAGTTTCTTTTTTTATCTTGCCTCATTATTTTTACGTCTGTGTACGTAAAAGGACAAGATGCGTCTTGGTCAGTAGACACTACAGTTATTCGATTAGGAGAGCCTATTACCGTTCAGTTTAAAGCAATTGTAGATGCAGATTCTACGCCTCGTTTTCCCGACTATTCACCATGGGAAAACCAATCTTTTGTTGTCATTTCTAACGATACAATTTTTTCAAAACCAAGAAGAGGGCGCAAAGAAATGCAGCAAACAGTTATTGTCACTTCTTTTGATACCGGTTTTGCCGTTTTGGAACCCATAAATTGGTCCTATGGAGAAGTCGACTTTGAGTCTGATCCATATATGATCGAAATACAATGGGTGATGATAGAGGAGGGGATTGATTTATTTGACATTAAAGACGTTTTAGGTGTTCCTTATCCATGGTATGTTTACGTCATACTCATTCTATTGGTGGTGCTTTTGTTTGTTGGAATATTAAAATTACTCAAATGGTATCGACGCCCCAAGCTTCCACCTATAGAAGTAGAGCAGCAGACGCCTTACGATTGGGCCATAGAAAGGTTACAACACTTAGAGACGTCTAATTTGTGGGCAACAGAAAAGTATGGCTTATTTTTTCTAGAACTAACCACCATCTTGCGTCAGTATATGGAAAGAGCACATGGCGTTAGGGCTATGGAGGCAACCATAGATGAGCTCTTGAAGAGAATAGACGACCTTTCATTAAGTGACGAACAACTTTTGGCCGTTTCTGAATTTTTAAAACGCTCTGAATTAATAAAGTACGCCAAGCAACTTCCCAAGCGAAGTAGTTCAGCACATTATATTAATGAAGTCAAAACATTTTTAAATTGGCTCAATAAACCCGTAAGAGATGTTTAACATTAGCTTTTCAAATCCGGAAATACTCTGGCTGATGGCACTGCTCCCTCTTTTGTGGATATGGGTTTATTGGCGAAGAAGACATTTGCGATCCGAGGTTAAGTTGAGCCATATTCCTTCAGAGTTCCGCCATAATTTTAATCCCATGTCGGTTATTTACTTTTTGCGCACCATCGTATTGGTAGCTATTATTGTAGCGCTAGCTGGTCCGCGAAGCAGTGATGTGACCACCAAAACCAGAGGAGGGGAAGGTATTGAAATAGTGTTGGCTAT
>JAIUMB010000233.1 GCA_022565745.1 Cryomorphaceae bacterium
AATCCCTAACTTGCGATAGACCAACCCAGAATAGAAATCCACATTGGCATAAATCCCCTTATCACCCAAGCGATCCTCCACCAACCGTTCCAACTCCACAGCGATCTCATAATAGCGATCGCCCCCAAAGCGATCAAACAGTTGCTCCGCCAAATCCTGCAAAATCTTGGCCCGAGGATCTTTCACCTTATAGACGCGGTGGCCAAAGCCCATAATCTTGCGTTTGTGGCGAATACAGTCATCCAAATAGGGCGCCGCATTCTCCACCGTACCAATCTCTTCGAGCATTTCAATGACCTCCTCATTCGCCCCACCATGAAGCGGGCCGCCGAGAGTTCCCACCGCCGACGCAATCACCGCATAGGGGTCAGTTAACGTCGAGGAGGTCACCATCGCCGAGAACGTCGACGCATTAATCGAATGTTCCGCGTGCAGCATCAAACAGGTATCGAACACATGGGCCGCCAACGGGTCGGGTTCTCGTTCTCGCAGCATATAGAGAAAATTAGCTGCGTAGCTGAGATCATCGCGAGGCTGAACCGGATCATTCCCCTTGCGGATTAACTGAAACGCCGCCACCATCGTGGGAATCTTGGCCAGCAAGCGAATCACCGCATTGCGAATATAGATGGGATCATCCAAGGCCCGCCGGGAATAGAACAATCCCAACGCCGCCGCCGACGCTTGCAGCGCATCCATCGGATGGCCGCTTTCAGGAAAACACTTCATCATGTCCCGAATGCGGTACTTAATGCGGCGGTGGTAGCGAATATCATGCTCAAACGCTTCCAGTTCCGTCTGACTGGGTAACTCTCCCCAAATCAGGAGGTATGCCGTCTCCAAAAAACTACTGTGTGCGGCTAAATCCTCAATACGGATACCGCGATATTCCAAGATGCCCTGCTTACCGTCAATATAACTAATACTGGACTTAGCGGCTGGTACCCCTTCTAAACCGGGTTTGTAGAGATCGACCGACATAGAACCCCTCGTTAAGACAACGTGCGTAATGCTTTAAGCTGCTATTCTCCCACGAATCCCCCCAAGAGGATGTCATGGAATGCTTTTAATTGCCCCACCTAGCCAAAAAATAGCCCTGAGACAACCGGCGAATCAAGCCAGTGACCGCGATCCTGCTGAGCGCCCCGTTTACCTTACCATACGCCAGATTTTCCTGACATCGGACTCAAACGAGCTAGGACAAGCATAAACCCACCCCCTACAATAGCCCTAACCGCCCTCGCCCCTCCCCCTTGCCCCTTGCCTTCCCCTCGGTGGGACGGTCTACTCTGTTTCTCAATATACAAGGGGTGGGTTATGCCCCTTGCCTCTTGCCTTCTCCCCCTATGTCCCCATCTCCTGTCTTAGCCGGTTTTGTCGTTCTCCTCGCGAGTGTCTTAGTGGGAGGACTTCCTCTACTCGGGGCGATCGTCCGCTGGGTGAGTGACGAAGATCTCAGTCAAACGGGAACCGGCAATATAGGGGTCTCCGCCGCCTTCTATCATGGAGGAACCCTCGCTGGAGTCTTAGCCGTTCTCTCAGAAGCCGCCAAGGGCATTTTGGTGGTTCTCCTCGCCCGTTGGCTGCTGCCCCAACTCCCCAGCTTTGAACTATTCGCCTTGATCGCTCTAGTCTTAGGACGCTATAGCTTTAAACAAGGAGCCGGAACCACCAACACCGTTTGGGGCATCGTCACCCATGACTGGCGTATTGCCCTGTTCGTGGCCCTCATTAGTGGCGCCAGTTTCACCCTAATTCGTGAGCGTCAAGCGGGTCGGAACCTTTCCCTGGCCTTGCTTCCTGCCATTACCTGGATGCTCTACCCCCATCGTCCCGACCGGCTGTTAGGAAGCCTGGGACTCAGTTGTGCTTTATACGCCATTTATCAAACTATGTCCGACGATCTTGATTTACCCGTGGCCGATGCGCGCTCTGACACCCGTAAACTGTTTCAGTTTTTCCGAGCTGATCGGGTATTACTCAGTCTCGATCGCCCCCTGAAGCCAGAAAAAGTCGGGTCGAAAGCGGCCACCCTCTCTCAGCTACGGCGTTGGGGTTATCCAGTTCCCCCCGGTTGGGTGTTTCTCCCTGGAGACGATTCTCAACTCTTTGCCGAAGCCTTGACGGTGAGTCCCGATCGCCCCCTCATTGCCCGCTCCTCGGCCCTAGGAGAAGATAGCGAGCAAGCCAGCGCCGCCGGACAATATGAGACGGTTGCCAACCTAACCAGTCCCGCCGCCCTAGAAGAAGCCATCGATCGCTGTCTAGCCTCCTATGAGAATCCAGCCGCTCTGCAATATCGCCAGGAACGTCAACAGCAGCCGGATGACGAGGACAGTGGCACTTGGGGCGCGATGGCGGTCTTAGTTCAGGAACAGGTGGCGGGGGTCTTTTCCGGGGTGGCCTTTAGTCGCGATCCCGTCTCCCGTTGCGGGGATGGGGTGGCCATTGAATGTTTACCGGGGGATGCGGCCCAGGTGGTGTCAGGACAGGTCACCCCAGAACGCTATTACGTAAGCGTCTCGCCGGATGTGGCCGCCCTCGATTGGCGATCGCCCGCCACGGGACAAGATGAGCGATTAGCCGGCAGCGGGGATGACGGGGATGTTCCGGTGAGCCTCTTACGACGAGTAGCGGTTCTGGCGAGACATTTGGAACAACGGCTGCAAAACGTCCCCCATGATATTGAATGGAGTTATGACGGAGTGACCCTCTGGCTGGTGCAAGCCCGCCCCATCACCACCTTATTGCCCATTTGGACGCGCCAAATTGCCGCCGAGGTGATTCCCGGCTTTATTCGCCCCCTAACTTGGTCCATTAACCGTCCCCGGCCTTGTGGCGGCTGGGGGGAGATTTTTACCATTGTCTTGGGCGATCGCGCTGAGGGTCTGGATTTCACCGAAACCGCCACCCTCCACTATTCCAGTGCCTATTTCAACGCCTCCCTCCTCGGGGATA
>JAIUMB010000234.1 GCA_022565745.1 Cryomorphaceae bacterium
AAGTGCGTGGAGGTTTGATCGATGAGGAGGATTTTCTCGAAGAAATGCGTGAAAAAATGCACGGTGCTGAAGAGTATGACGAACGAATTCCAATTCACACAGCCAGTCGCTACGCTTTAGATGTTCATGAAGATCAGTATCTGAATGTTTATCAAAACGGCGCATTAATCGCCATGTGTATGGATTTGCAGATCATTGCATCTACAGATGGTAAAATGGATCTAAGAGATCTGATGGTTTCTTTGAGCAATACCTTTGGACCGGATACTTTTTTTACTGATCACATGCTTTTTAATGTCATAGCAGATCACGGTTTTAAAGGTATACATGAATTTGCTGCACAATATATTGAAGCTTCACTGCCCTTGCCCCTGAACGAATTGCTTTATCTTTTTGGTTACGATTACGATGAAGAATTTATATCATCTAGTGTGAGTTTTGGAATCACTGGATTTGGTATCGATATGGAAGACATGGTTTTGGTGGTAGAGGATAACAACGAAGCCGATGAAGTTGCAATGGCTTTGGGCTATAAAGAAGGAGATAAAATTAAAAGTTTGAATGGGGAATCAATGAATTTGTTAGAGATAGAATCAACCATTGGAAACTTTCTTAGAAATGCCAAAGTAGGGGACCCACTTAAAGTTGTTGTTGATCGACCAAACAAAAAAGGAACAAAGTTCAAGGAGAAAACATTAAAGACTACGGTGCAAGAGGTTGCGGTGCCTTCTAAGCATAGAATTGCGCCTCACGCAGAATACAATAACGAAAATTTTTCCAGATTGAGAAATGTCTGGTTGAACAATAAATAAAAACAACAAGATGCATTTAAAACAACTTATAATTCCAATTTTCACCATTACTGTTCTTCTTGGCTGTGAATCTTCCCAAATTGAAGATGTGATGGATGGATCCTTAGGATTTGATCTTAGTCATATTGACAGCAGCTATTCTCCCTGTGAGGACTTTTTTATGTTTGCATCAGCTGGTTGGATGCGCGATAACCCTATACCCGCCTCGGAAGCACGATGGGGGAGTTTCCCAATTTTGGTGGAAGAAAACAATAAAAAAATTCGCGGACTTTTAGAAGGATTAAGGGATGAAGATTTAGAACAAGGAACATATCGACAGCAACTACGAGATTTTTATAAATCGGCTATGGATAGTGCTGTTATTGAAAATAATGACTTAGATGGAATCAAAGAAG
Organism: Cryomorphaceae bacterium; assembly: GCA_022565745.1. Classification (GTDB taxonomy): domain Bacteria; phylum Bacteroidota; class Bacteroidia; order Flavobacteriales; family Schleiferiaceae; genus CSBr16-58. The sequence goes on from JAIUMB010000234.1 coordinate 1,208, forward strand.
AGCTTAACGCCATTGTTTCTTGGAAAAATAAAGAGGATATGGCCAAATATTTACAAACAGCAGCGGGCAGTCAACTTCCCAAACCATTTGGGATGTATGTGAGTGCAGATAGTAAAAACTCCGAGCAGTATGCGCTTTATATTTCACAGGGTGGACTTGGACTTCCAGATCGCGACTACTATTTTAAGGATGATAAAGCGGCTGAGAAAATCAGAGAAGCATATTTGATTCACCTAACAGAGGTGTTTTCACTTTTAGATAAAGACAATGCCAGTGAATTGGCAGATGATGTATTTGCCCTCGAAAAGAAAATGGCTGCACATCACATGAGCAGAAGAGATGCGCGGAAGCCTGAGTTGACATACAATAAACTTCCAGCAAATGCCTTGTCCGAACTGACACCCTTTGTTGATTGGTCAGCGATGTTTAATGACTTAGAACTCGATCCAGATTCAGTTATCGTTAGACAAATAGCATTCATGGAGGGATTAAATGACGTCTTAAAAGATGAGCCCTTAACAATATGGCAATCCTATTTTACATGGCATCTCATTCACCAGTTTGCCGAATATTTACCTACTGCTTTTGTGGAATCTAGTTTCGATTTTTATGGAAAAGTGCTCCAGGGGGTAAGTGAAATGAAGCCGCGCTGGAAGCGATCCATCAGTAAAATCAACAGTGGTTTCTCAGAACCACTTGGGCGCTTATTTGCTGATGAGTACTTTAGTCATGAAAGCAGAGCAAGAGTGGAAAAAATGGTAGAGGATATTCGTGCAGTTTACAATGAACGCATCGACAACAACGAATGGATGAGTGCTGAAACCAAAGTAAAAGCCAAGGAAAAACTCAATGCCTTCCGCTATAAAATTGGATACCCCGACAATTGGACCGATTTTTCAACTGTTGAAATTGTATCTGATGATTTGTTGGGTAATCACCGCAGATTGTCGGCTCATATCTTCAAAGATAAAATTGGGCGATTAGGTAAGCCAGTAGATAAAACTGAATGGTTCATGGGAGCGCATATTGTCAATGCATATTATAGTCCGTCCTTTAATGAAATTGTATTTCCTGCAGGTATCCTTCAGCCGCCATTTTTTGATCCAAAAGCTGATGATGCAGTAAATTATGGCGCCATCGGCGGTGTGATAGGTCACGAGTTCACCCATGGGTTTGATGATCAGGGTCGCAAGTATAATGCTTTTGGGAATTTAACCAACTGGTGGTCTGAAGAAGACAGTTTGCGATTTGCAGAAAGAACCCGCAAAGTTGTTGATTTCTATGGCGGAATGGAGCCTGTAGATGGCTATTTCGTAGATGGTGAATTAACCTTAGGAGAAAATATTGCCGATATTGGTGGATTAACCTTAGCATACCATGCATATAAAAAACACATTGCAGTTACAGGAGGTCGAACCATCAAGGGTTTTACACCAAGTCAGCGCGTATTTATGGGCTGGGCCAATGTATGGCGGAGTCACGCTACAGAGGAGTATATTCGTCAACAGGTAGTTACCGATCCGCATTCACCTGCTCAGTATCGTGTCAATGCCACCATGAGTATGATTCCTGAATTTCAGGAAGCATTTGGTTGCGAACAAGATGATCCTCTTGTAATTACTGAAGAGGAAAGAGCTATGATTTGGTAGGTAAGTAGAGGCGCATATCGATGCAGCTCTATTCGCAAGACAATCGGGTAGAGAGGTTGTATGTAGC
>JAIUMB010000235.1 GCA_022565745.1 Cryomorphaceae bacterium
CAAACGCCCATTATCCCCAAGAAAAAGGACAACGGACAGCTCCGACTTATTAATTACAAGAGCGAGCATCTCATCACCCCCACCGTAAACGACATTCTTCACACCGACTTGAGCGGAAGTGTATGTGTCCTTACGACGACCAATGAAGCGGCCGAGCAGCTTACAGGACTGCTCCTTCACCACAACGTGCCCGCGCAACTCATTCAGAGCAACGAGGGCTTTTCACTTTATCACATGGTTGAAATCCGCTATTTCATCCACAGCATGAAACTCCGCAGCGATCAATTCGTAATCCCTGATGACACTTGGGAAAGTGGAAAAATTGCCCTCAAAAAGCACTTTGAAGGCAGCAGCAAATACGAGATGTGCTTGCAAATCATCAACGACTTTGAAGTGACTACCCCACACAAAAAGTACTTTACAGACTTTGTTTCCTTTGTACACGAATCCAAGGCCGAAGATTTTTTTAGCAGTCGAAGTGACGTGATATACGTCTCCACCATTCACAAAGCCAAGGGCAAGGAATTCGACAATATCTTCCTCATGCTCAATGGCATTACTCCTAGGCACGACAGTGACAAACGCGCCATTTACGTGGCCATTACCCGCGCCAAACAGCATCTCAGCATCCACGAAAACACCGGTTTATTCAACCCTATCCTCGCAGATAACCTTAGCCGCTATACCAACGAAGAAAATCACGAGCCACCCGCTGAGTTACTTGAGCACCTCACCCACCGCGATGTATGGTTGGATTATTTCATCAACATTCAAACCATCCTAAAACAGCACTTTTGCGGCGACCAACTGCGCGTTGATTCTGATGGTTGTTACAACGAAAAAGGTCAAGCCATTATCCGCTTTTCCCAAAGCTATCGCAAAAAGCTGGAAGCGCGGAAAGCGCAGGGCTATTACCCCAACAGCGCAGAAATCAATTATCGAATTTTGTGGAAAAAAGAAGACAGTGAAAAGGAAGTGAGTATTGCGTTGCCAACGGTTAGATTTGTATTGAAGTCAGACTAAAAAATCGCTTTGCGCTTATTTTTCATTGTGTGGCTTATAAACAAATGGCGCATCAAGTGTTCTCTATATAGACAGCCACTAAATACCCTTATCCCATTTCCTAAAGAATTATTTTTTTGCCGGACAAGTACGGACTCCCAGTAATACGTAAAGAGGACAAAAACTCACCAAACTGGTCAATACAAATACTGCTGCGGCAATTAACAACACCAAACCAACCGTTCCGGAAATGGTTCCGATGTAATATAGATATGCGATGATGGCCGCAATAATAACGCGTATCAACTTATCTGCTTTTCCCATGTTTTTTGTCATGACTCTGGTTTTTGATTATGTAACAAATGTAGCATTTTTTTTGATCATTTAATTTTAATTGTACATCCGCCCATAAAAAAACCCATTAAGGATATCCTTAATGGGCAATGGTGTGGTTTTTTCAATCAAGCTTCTCAACGCATTTAAACGCAAAGGAATGTCTTATATGCTGCGGATTCTAAAAAAAAACCAAGCACTTTTTGTGACGTTTATGGAGTAATGGTTTCTCCACTTTTGCTTGTACCTTGAAGCTCGGTGATTTGAATGCTTCCTGTTCCGGGCTCAATACTGTTTCTAGCCGTAATAACCGCTCTTGATTTAGCACCAACCACTTGAGGATTTTGGGCAGTTTGAAACGGAGAGTCTTTTCTTCTGCCTGTGGCTGTGGTGATTTCATCACCTTCCTCGTTAATAAAGACCAGGCGCATACGTACACTGGTAATGGGCTCGTCACTTCTGTTAATCAACTCTATTTCTGTCTTACTGCTCCCTTCATCGAAAGACAATACATTGGCTTCTATCATAGGGCCATCCATATCAATGGCTACTTCATTAGAGGAGGCCTTTGTCTGCTCTCCTTCATTGCTTGCTCCTGAGCCGCATGAAAATGCCATCAGAGCTGCACCAAATAGTAAGAATTTTGCTTTCATGGTTTTTTTTGAATTGGATTAATACATTGTTAGGCTGCAAGTTTACGAAAAAAACGCCTCAAATAAACGAGAAATTACCAGCGCATCACAAAATAAGTGCAAATTAATCACCTATACCTATTCTATCAAAACGTTTTTAAGAGCCACTAATCATTTGGGTTACGAACTTTGGTGCTATCATTTAAAACCACCAACAAATCGTCGTCTTCATCAAGCGTGAATCGCTCTTCTGTTTCTAAAAAGACCATCTGATTATTAGCGCGCATACGAAAAGAAATACGGTGACTGGCAGGTAATTCTGTGCTGCTGGTTTCTCTTATGGTTCGCCTATCGGATGACTCACCAGGAAGCAACTGACCAGCCAGGTAAACGTCTCCCCATTGCACATCTTCAATAACCACTTGAGAAATGTTGTTTTGAACTTGAATTTGTGCCGACCGCTCACATGAAAGCAAAGGCCATACAACACTACACAACAGCAAATATTTTATCGTTTTCATCGGTCAAAATTTTTTCAATAGGTCGAAAGGAACCCACTTTTGTTCATTCTCTTGTGTGAGAACACCTTCTCATGTAGGTTACATCAATTAATATGTATTTCAAATTCGCCAACAAAGGCACTTCGTTTATTTTCCTCTACCTTAAACACCCCATACTTAAGTGGATGGTAGACTTGGGTAGACTGATCATTAAAGGTCACCTGAAAGGATTCAATCATACAGGCGTATTCTCCGGGTCGCAGTTCATTGATGGCATTTAAGTACGCGGCATAATCACCGGCGGTTGATAAGTTAGGGGCTTCAACATCTTGACGTGCAGTAATCAAATAGTTGATTTTATTACCAGTAACAAACCTATTTCCAAGCGCTGTTTTTTCAACGA
>JAIUMB010000236.1 GCA_022565745.1 Cryomorphaceae bacterium
ATAAGAAATAAAAAGGTGTGATTCCATTCATATAAAGGTGCCAAAATTTCACTTGATTTACAATTAAATTTTCATCTCTCTGTGCCATGCATTCAAAATAAAGCTCAAGTACAAGTTCATCTCTATTTCTGAAGGTAAATAATGTATCAAAAAAAAGCCCCACTTACGTGAGGCTTTTATAATTTGCTGCGTTTTATATACACAGCTTTTGAACTTTGAAAAATTTGCTGCTATTTAGCAAATTTTTGCTTCAACAATTCGGTTGTTGTGGACCCTGGACGCTCAATAGGGAACCCAAGGGTGCGGTCCCATATCAAACTGGCCATTGTACCAAGTGCGCGACTCACACCAAACATTACAGTGTAGAAGTCGTACTGTGTTAATCCGTAATGCATCAATAGCTGTCCGGAATGTGCATCAACATTTGGCCATGGGTTTTTCACTTTACCGGTGGCTTTAAGAATCTCTGGCACTACTTCGTAAACACGGCTTACGATGATGAACAACTCGTCGTGTGGCATATGCTTTTCAGCAAATTCTCGCTGCGCAGTGTAACGTGGGTCTGTTTTGCGCAATACAGCGTGACCAAATCCTGGTACAACTTTTCCGTCGGCCAAGGTCTTCTTCACGTAGTTGGCAATTTGCTCTTTTGATGGTAGTCCACCACCTAGCTCGTCGCGCATGCCCAAGGTCCAACGAATGACTTCCTGATTGGCCAATCCATGAAGTGGCCCGGCCAAACCAGCCATACCGGCAGTGAATGACAAATAAGGATCACTCAAGGCACTTCCTACCAAGTGAATGGCGTGTGCAGAAACGTTACCGCCTTCATGGTCGGCGTGAATGGTCATATATAAGCGCATAAGCTCGTAAAACTCTTCGTTGTTAAACCCGAGCATGTGTGCGAAATTACCCGACCAGTCAAGCTTGCTATTGGGCTCAATATGATCTCCTTCGTGATACATACGACGATAGATATAGGCAGCAATACGCGGCAAACGCGCAATGAGATTCATGGCGTCTTCATAGGTCGGACTCCAATAGTCTTTTTTGTTGATGCCATCGCGGTAGGCACGTTGGAATTCAGACTCGGTGCGCAATGCGGTGATACCGGCAATGAATTGAGTCATGGGGTGCGCGTGCTTAGGAAACGCATCAATGATGCGGAACACGTGATGAGGCACATTGGCACGACGCATCCAGTTATTACTCATGCGACGAACATCGTCTTCAGACGGGAGTTCATTCATCAACATCAGATAGAAAATACCCTCTGGCAACGGTTCGCTTCCGCCGGGATAGCTAGGCAGCTTTTCTTGTAGCTCTGGTATACTGTAACCGCGAAAACGAATACCTTCTTCGGCATCTAATTTAGAGGTTTCTGTAATAAGCGCAGGCATGCCACGCATTCCCGCATATAATTGGGAAACTTTGATTTCACCAATGACCTCATCACCATGGGCGGCAATAAAATCTTTGACTTCTTTTACAGATTGTTCAATTCTCGACTCAAAATACTCTTTAAGTTTATCCATGATTGTGGTGTTTTTTAAATTATGATGTACGTAGTGAAAGTTTGGGAAATGCAGCCGTATGCTGCAATTGTTCTTCGATGCGAATCAATTGGTTGTATTTAGCCATGCGATCGGAACGTGATGCTGAACCAGTCTTAATTTGTCCTGTTTGCAACCCAACAGCCAAATCAGCGATAAATGCATCTTCGGTTTCGCCACTGCGGTGACTCATCACACAGCTGTATCCTGAGCGGTGTGCGAGGTTCACCGCATCTATGGTTTCGGTTAGGGTACCAATTTGATTCACTTTAATCAGAACGGAGTTGGCAATGTCTTGTTCAATGCCTCGTTGAATGCGGTCTACATTGGTCACAAACAAATCGTCACCGACCAACTGAACGCGTTCTGCTAATTTATCGGACAGCGTTTTCCACCCATCCCAGTCATCCTCATCCATTCCATCTTCAATGGAAATGATGGGATACTTATTGACCCATTCTACCCAATAATCTGTGAGCTCTTCACTGCTCAGGCTTTTGCCGTCGCTCTTTTTGAATTCATAGGTTTTGTTTTCCTTGTTGTAAAATTCAGAGGCGGCAGCATCCATGGCAATGGCCAAATCCTCACCTGGCTTATAACCTGCTTTTTCTATAGCCATAAGCACGATTTCGATGGCCTCTTCATTGGATTTGATGTTTGGAGCAAAACCTCCCTCATCGCCAACATTAGTAGAGTAACCTTTATTGCTGAGCACTTTCTTCAGGTGGTGGAACACCTCTGTCCCCATACGCAGTGCATCAGAAAATGTGTCCGCACCAATCGGCATAACCATAAATTCTTGGAAGTCGATGGAGTTATCGGCATGACTTCCGCCATTGAGGATATTCATCATCGGAACGGGCATGGTACGCGCGCCAACTCCACCGAGATACTGATGAAGGGGAAGATAAGCGTTCATTGCTCCGGCACGAGCGGCTGCAAGTGATACTGCCAACATGGCATTGGCGCCCAATACCGATTTATTTTCTGTTCCATCCAATCCAATCATGGCATAATCAATGGCCGTTTGGTCAAAAATATTCATCCCTTGAAGTTGCTTGGATATGACCTCATTGACGTTGTGAACTGCACGCAGTACACCTTTACCAATGTACATGCCCTCATCTCCGTCTCGAAGCTCAACGGCCTCGTGAATACCGGTAGATGCCCCTGAAGGCACAGCTGCCCGACCACGTGCGCCATTGTCAGTAATGACTTCGGCTTCCACAGTGGGGTTACCTCTTGAATCAAGAATTTGACGTGCAAAAACAGAGTGTATAACTGCCATTATTGATTGG
>JAIUMB010000237.1 GCA_022565745.1 Cryomorphaceae bacterium
ATTATGACACCAACAACACCCTGCAATCGCGAATTCATTTGAAACGTAAACAGGACTATGAGCAAACGGGGCTGTATTACTATGGGGCGAGGTATTATAATCCGAGGTTGAGTGTGTGGTTGAGTGTTGATCCATTGTACTATCACCCAAATCAGGTTGATAAATCACCGTATGCATATGTCTGGAACAACCCTGTAAACCTTGTTGATCCTGATGGAAGATGCCCGGATTGTCCGGATGCTTCAACAGCAAGAGAAGGTGATGTTGCGAATCCTCATGGCACAGAGTATATTTTTTCCAATGGGGAGTGGACAGGACAAGGTGGAAATTTAGCTGGTGCAACGGTTACAGCTCAAGGCGGGGGATCCAGTTCTTCAGGCGGTTTTGGCCAAGGTTTATTAGATGGCTTTGGAGCAGGTGTGGGTAGCACAGTAAATTTCTTTAAGAGTCTTGGCACGGAACAAGGATGGAAAGATTTGGGGCAAGGAATGTTAGATTTTTCTATGCTAAATTGCCAAGCTTGTCCACAAGGAATGATGATGCGAACTCAGATGGCAGACCAAATGATAGACTATGCTCAGAATATACCTAATATGTCTGCCTATGAAATGGGGTATGATCTTGGTTTTGGCACTGAAAAAGCACTTGAAATTGCCATTACAAGAAGAGTTACTCCTATGCCTAAATCTTCTCTTGGCATAAGAAATGTTGGAGATGCCAGTCGCTTTACAACAATTCAATCAACATCTACTTATGGGAGGTGGGGAAAGCTTAACCAAAGAATGGGTACTTGGACAACGGGTGGAAGCACTTTGGATAGAGCAACTTTTTACAATCGAAACTTTATCATACCTGCTGGCAGAGTTGTGGGAGCAGGTCAACTTCAGCATCTTCAAAGGTAACTTGTAATGAAAAATGATAGATTTGAAGACTTGAAATTTCTTGTGAAAGAGGTCTATGGTTTTAGGAATATTGATGAAAACACATGCCTAAATGATGGAAGAACTATTTCAGAGGACAACGATGTTTTTATCAATGAGTTGAAGTCTAGATTCAATATTGACATGCAAGGCTTTAAATACTATGATTATTTTGACGAAGATGAGTTTGTGTTGTTAAATATATTTCGATTACTAATGAGGCGAATAAAGCTTCTGAAAAACAATAAAAAGAGGTTAACAGTAGGGCATATTCATAAAGTCATTCAACAAGGGAAATGGTTTGACCCTGTAAGTTGATAAAGAACTTCATCATGATAATATTTTTTAAAACTTATCTCAGTTCATTTCTTTTTTGTTGGAATTCTTTCCTTCTGCAAAAACAGCCTTTAGAGCAACGCATTTCTGAAGACATATGCGAATGTTTTGAGGCATATGGCTTTACAGTGTTAGACGAGCGTGTTGATGCGGCATTAGATACTTGTAGTAGTAAAACTGTAAAGAAATATCAGACTGAATTGGAGGTGCACTTTTCCAATTTAAAGGACTCAGACTACAGTAAAGGATATGAAGCCGGAAAAATTTACTTTCAACAGAAAGTTGCTCCTTTACTCTTTGTAAATTGTGAGGCAATTAAAGCGCTAAAAATACCGAAGGAGGATTAAATTATAGAGCAGCCCTGGCCACCCCACGCAAAACCAAAACAGACCATACCAACTAATTAGCAGTCAAATGTTCTTATTCTTTTTGCGGGCCTTGTAAGCTCTTTTCCGGGACGGCTCCCTTGTCTATAAATCGGACACTGTTATTAGAATACATGAACAGCCAACCGTAATGTTCGCAAATGCGTCTGATGGCTTCTTTAAAAATGATAATGTCATCGGCATATGCTTTTTGGGAAATCATAACTTCTCTTTCTAGTACATCGCCTTTCCGGGCTGACTTGTGTTCCTTGTACCTAACGTTAGAGAATGCCCATACATCGCATTGCTGCTTGATTATTTTAGCAACTTGCAGGCAATCCTGATGGTTGTCACAACTAATAATGACTGATATACTTTGACGGTATGACCCGTTGTAGGCTTTTTGAGTCATTGCTTATAAATATCACGAATGCGTTTGCTATTATTGAAATATTATTCTTACTTTTGCAAGATAGGATGGTTTGAATATTTAAACCTACACGTCTAAACGTTTGATGCACAATATGAATGATCATTTGTGTGGATTCCATTAGTTATCTGAAAAAACAATTAATCGAATGAACTTGAGCTTAAATATTACAGAAGAAGATGTCATCGGTAAAATCTATCATATCAGAGGTAAAAAAGTAATGATAGATAGAGATTTAGCTGAAATGTATGGCGTAGAAACGCGTGTGTTAAATCAAGCCGTAAAACGAAATGCAAAACGATTTCCTGGTGACTTTATGTTTCAGTTGACCGCTATGGAGCTTGAAGAATGGAAATCACAAAATGTGATATCCAATAAAGAAAAGATGGGTTTGCGAAAATTACCGAATGTGTTTACAGAGCAGGGAGTAGCTATGTTGTCTAGTGTTTTGAATAGTGAAACAGCAATTGAAGTAAATATACAAATCATTCGTATTTTTTCACGGATGCGGGAAGCGCTTATGAACAATAAAGATGTTTTACTTAAAATGGAAAAATTAGAAAAGGAAGTGTTGGAGCAAGGGCAAAGCACAAAAAAACACGAAGAAGAAATACAAATTATTTTTAGTACCTTAAAACAGCTTTTGAACCCACCAAGTCCACCTCGAAAACGCATTGGTTTTAAGAATGACTAATGAATTAGCAAATACATTTTGTAATCACACAAAATCGGTCTACATTTCGAGGTATCAAAAAATGGGTTGCTTAAAACTGACATA
>JAIUMB010000238.1 GCA_022565745.1 Cryomorphaceae bacterium
TAAACTTATATTCGATGTACGATTATGTCTTGCCTCCTTAAAAAAATATCTATCTGAAGTTAAATTCGCTAATCATTCAAATATAAGGACATACAGATTAAATCAACCCTTCCTTTTTTAAGTAAGTACAAAAGTCGTTGAGTCGACAACACCCCCATGCTTTTAGTCAACACGGTTTCACCACATCCTTTACGTTGTCAACTTTACCGACTGTTGAAATGGCAAGTCTCCACCTTATATGCTAAACCGTTGATTTGTTATAGAAGTGGTCCCCCTCCACAAGTCCCGTTAGGGCCGAAATACCGGTAGCTAAAAAATCTCTACGCGGCCGCCCGTGCCGTTAGGTACGGGATGTTGATAGAACCAAACGCCCAATACATGCCATTCATCCCCGCCAGGGACCCCCGAAAGGGTTCGGTGCCCCGTACTGCGGAAAGCCCGGTCGCGCCCAAATAAATGCTGAATTGGTGCGGGGTGGTTGTGGCGGGAGGCGGCTAAAACTAAATTATTTGTCTTTCGATTTTCATTTTTATTAGTGTAAAATTTAAAGTAGAGTTCATGCATAGTGAAAGTAAGTGCTATGTAAAATGAATTTATGTATTATGTAAAATGAATTTTTTTAATATCTTTGTCGCTAAAATATGTGTATGTCTCTTCAGCGATCTATCCTTTCGTCTGTTAAAAAATATGTGACAAAATACCCTATATTGGCGGTTACAGGGCCAAGGCAGTCCGGGAAAACGACCTTTTTAAAAACCGCTTTTCCCGATTACCGATATGTCACCCTAGAAAATCTGGATACACGGCAATATGCGCTTGAAGACCCCAATGGTTTTCTTGAGCAATTTGATCATCAGGTGATTTTTGACGAAGTGCAGCGCGCTCCACATTTGTTTTCCTATCTCCAGGGCATTGTTGATGCAAATCAAAAAATGGGGCAGTTCATTGTATCGGGTTCACAAAATTTTCAGCTGATGGAGAACATCAGTCAAAGTTTAGCTGGAAGAGTTGGGATTTTTACGTTATTTCCCTGCGATATCAAGGAATTAAACGCCGCCGGATGGCTGCATAAGAAACTAGCTGATCAAATGTATTATGGCTTTTATCCGGCCATATATGACAGAGGTATAGATCCTACCACGTACTTATCGGATTATTTGCAGACGTATGTTTATCGAGATATTCGTGAACTTAAGCACATTCAAAACCTAGATGCGTTTAATCGTTTCATTCAGGTGTGCGCTGCTCATACAGCTCAATTGGTTAATTACAATCATTTTAGCAAGCTTGTGGGCGTAAGTCATACGACCATTCGCCAATGGCTAAGTCTTTTGAAATCCAGTTACATTATATTCGAGCTCCCGCCCTATTTCAATAATTTCAAAAAGCGTCTGGTCAAAAGCCCTAAATTGTACTTTTACGATACTGGTTTGGTATGTAGATTATTAGGCGTACGTGCAGGGCAACTCAGCCCTCTACACCCATCTTGGGGTGCATTGTTTGAAAATCTTGTTGTGGCCGAAATTTTTAAACAAAACGCACACAACAATCTTAATCGGGATTTTTACTACTGGCGCGATTCAAACGGACACGAAGTAGATTTGCTTTTTCGCGACGGATTGCACCTGAACCTAATTGAAATTAAAGCCGGAAAAACCATCAAATCAGATATGTTTAAGCACCTGGATTTTGTTGCCGAATTGATACCTGATTTAGAGGAAAAAAAAACACTCATTTACGGTGGGGATGAAAATCAAAAGCGAACAAATCATCAAATTGCTTCATGGCGCAAGATGGATTTGGTGCTGTAGGGCTTTTTTTTACTTGAAAGGATTTGATTTGCGCAACTAATATTTTGATGCGACCAACCGTGCCGTTAGGCAAGGGATATTGGTAGAACCAAACGGCCAATACATTCCATATTCCATTCGCATACCCTACCGGGGATTGCAGTGGTTAGTCCAGTGAAGCTTAAAGCCCAGTCCTACCAAATGAATGCCGGATTTATGCGATATTTTTGTGATAGAAGGTAGCTAGTAGATGATATAAACCCCCATATAACTCAAGAATCAATGGCATGTATAGGAATTTTTTAAAAAAATGGTTAAATATATTTGGTCATGTCGCGTTTTTTTTTTGCTTTGCCGGGTTAAAAGTCATTTCGTGGCCACGGTGATTTTTAATCGTCTGATAACTTGACGAGCAAAGTGCTGAAGTTGCGCTTAACGATTTAATTTTTTGAAAAATAGGGGGGCAAAAGCTAAAATTAATAAACAATAGACACACCATGAAAAAACATTTTAACCTTATTGCTCTTTTCTTTTTTGCGCTAATATTAAATGCACAGTCACAATACCTTCCGCTGATCGAAGATGGAAAGGAATGGAATTATAGAATTGACTATGGGAACAATACATACACAGATTCCATGAGCGTTATTGGTGATTCAATAATCGACGGTCATCTTTATAAAAAAGTGATTAATGTTTGGGCTTCCATGGATTCCTTACTCCTTTTACGTGAAGATACCGCTGCTCGTCAAGTGTATTTTCTTTTGGATTCCATTGAATATATTTTGTATGACTTTTCTCTTGAACCGGGGGATTCCGTAACCATCTACACCACATTACCCGGAAATGGCGACTTGAATTTCAGCCCATTTCAAACCACTGTGAGCTTAGTTGATACCATTGTTGATTTGAATAACATTCATAGAAAAAGATTGTGGCTAAATACACTGACGGCTTCTTCATTTTTAATAGCCGGCCCATGGATTGAAGGAATTGGTGGTGA
>JAIUMB010000239.1 GCA_022565745.1 Cryomorphaceae bacterium
CAGAGGGCAAAACCGTCCGTCAAGAAACGGAAACAGCTTTTGTTGAGTTGCGGGCTATGGAAACGAAAATCAACGAGATCAACGAACAACTGGCAACCAGAACGGACTACGAAAGTGAGGCGTATATTGACTTGATACAAGCGCTTACCGATACCACACAAGCCTATGAGATGAAAGGTGGGTACACCTTGGCGGGAGAGGTTGAAAAGGTGTTGTTTGGATTGGGTTTCAAAGCGGAAGACCTCGATCGTTCACTGGCAACGTTTAGCGGTGGATGGCGCATGCGTGTGGAGTTGGCAAAAATTCTCTTACTCAACCACGACGTGATCTTACTGGATGAGCCAACCAATCACCTCGATATAGAATCTATTATTTGGTTGGAGTCTTTTCTTAAAACGCACCCTTCGGCCATTGTTCTGGTATCGCACGATAGGAATTTTATGGACAACGTGACCAGTCGAACCATTGAAATCGTCAACGGTAAGGTCTACGACTATCCCGCACATTACAGCAAGTTTTTGATGCTGCGTGAGGAGCGTGTCCAACAACAAATCAATGCCAAAAAGAATCAAGAAAAGGAAATTAAGGAAACGCAGCAATTGATCGACCGCTTTAGGGCCAAAGCGTCAAAGGCATCGTTTGCACAAAGCTTGATTAAAAAGCTCGACCGCATGGATACAATTGAGGTGGATGAAATGGAATCCGGTCGGATCAATTTTAGTTTTCCCGCGGCACAAGCCTCCGGAAAGGTGGTGTTAAAGCTCGAGGATGTGTCAAAGTCTTTTGGCGAAAAGCGTGTGCTTAACGGCGTAAACATGGAAATTGAACGCGGCGATCGCGTGGCCTTTCTCGGTCAGAACGGGCAAGGAAAAACAACCTTGGTTCGCTTGCTGATGAACGATATTGAAGGTGAGGGCGACATCAACTGGGGGCACAATGTTAAGGTGGGCTACTACGCCCAAGAACAAACCAGTTGGCTGGATGGTAACAAAACCGTCTTACAAACCATAGAAGACGAAGCCCAAGACGATATTCGTCCGCGGGTACGCAGTATTCTTGGCGCGTTTATGTTTTCCGGCGAAGATGTCACCAAAAAAGTAAAGGTGCTCTCTGGGGGAGAAAAAGGGCGATTGGCCCTGTGTAAACTCCTTTTAACGCCAGTCAATGTTTTGGTGATGGACGAACCAACCAATCACTTGGATTTGCGCAGTAAAGATGTGTTGAAGGAAGCATTGAGGGCATTCAGTGGCACCATCATTCTGGTCAGTCACGACAGGGATTTTCTATCCGGATTAACCGATAAGTCGTACGAATTTAAAGACGGCAAAGTAGAAACCCATTTGGGCGATATTCAATCCTTTCTAGAAGCCAAGCAAATGGAGAGCTTTAGAGAGTATGAGCAGCAAAAGAAACAAGAAAAGGCTACGCCAAAAAACAACAACAAACAAAAAGACGAGAAACGGAAAAGAGAGGAGGAGAAGGCTGAGCGCAAGCGACTAAAGCAATTAGAAAGAATAGAAACAGCCATTGCCGACTTGGAGGTAGAGATAGCCGCAATGGATGAACAATTGCAAAACCCGGAAACCTACAAGCAGATGCTCAATGATGAGGCATTTTTTGAATCTTACAACGCCAAAAAAGCCGAGCTCGAGAAACTCATGGACGATTGGTCACGCTTGGAAGCATAAATAAATTAACCAACGAAAAAAGGGCATGCCATTTAAAAAATGACATGCCCTTTTTTTATGGGTTTATCTACAGAACTAGAATGAAATGGTTCCCATGTCGGTTCTCTGACCAACCAATACATCCACAGGTGAAATAATGGTATCGTTAAATCCGGCAGCGGGTTGTAACAATACATCATAGGTACCTGCTTCTAGATTTTTAATCAAGAATGCACCGGTAGAATCGGCAATAGCGCCAAAGGTATCACCCGCAGCGATGGCGTAAGCAGCACCGGCAGCACCAACTGGATCAAAGGTACCGGCGATAGAACCTGAAATTCCTTCAGTGATGACTCGGATAACGGGCTTTAAAATGTACTGGTTGTTTCCAGTAATAACAATTGAACGAGCCGCGTCGAAGTCAAGCACCCATTCGTAAGCCACACCGGCAACCAAGTCTTCCTGAACGTTTAGTTTAAGACCGCTTTGCTGTGCACTAGGTGTGGTGAGTGGGTGTTCAACACCATCTATAACGACCGAGTTGCTGTCGCCAAGAATAAGTCGAATCTGATTGATTCTTCCGGCGTCAATCACATCACCGGCAATAAGGGTATCAACATCACCAGAAAAATCCAAGAGGTTGTATATTCCTGTTTGTGTAGTGAGTTGAACCGGACCACCGGGTCTAATGATTTCAACGCCCAAGATGTGGACATTGACTTCGTCAAAGTCGCCGGGATTATCGGTAAGCTTGATGTTTAATTCAGCAGAACCGCTTCCGTCTCCGTTGCCATTGTCATCCTCATTACAAGAGGTAAAAAACACAGCAGTTGAAAGAGCTACTATGGTTGAAAATAATTTGATTGGTCGTTTCATCATGTTTGATTTTAAGATTTATTTAAAGTGATTTCAATAAAGATACGGTGAAAACATTCGTTTACACCTTACAATTATTTAAAGGTGTGTTATATCAATATTGATTGTCCGTAATTGCACCTAATTTATTATATTTGCCTAGAATTAAAAATCTTATAGCTATGAACCTATTTACATTCACTGCTGAGTTTGGAAATGAACAGGCCTGTCGAAAGCATTTTAAA
>JAIUMB010000240.1 GCA_022565745.1 Cryomorphaceae bacterium
CCCTTACATTTGCCCAGCCCAAGTACGCTTTTTTCTTTCCCGATACCGGTCGATTTGTTGGCAAATTCATCATTATTGATATCGGATGGTCAGTCTCAGGAATGCAAAAGCAATCATCGAGCATCACCTACGTCACCCATGAATTGATCAGCGATTTACGTTTGTCAAGAGATGGGTTTTACTATAAGAATAAAGCTGGACACGCGCTGATGGTAGGAGGTCATGAGCGCATGCCTGGCGCTATTGTGTTAGCCACTTCTGCATGTATGCTTTCCGGAGCGGGCTTAGTTACTACTCATACGCCAAAAGCCTGTCTAAACGCCCTCTCGGTTCATTGTCCGGATGCCATGCTTCAAGCCGATGCGCATAATGCAATGATTACTTCAGTTCAAGTGCCACCTTCCATATCAGTGGTTGGTGCAGGTCCGGGGATGGGAACAGATCCGTCAACAGTCAATGCTTTAAAGCTGTTGATTCAAAATGGAGGTCGCTTGGTTTTGGATGCCGATGCATTGAATATATTGGCCGAAAATCCAACTTGGTTGGCATTTTTGCCTTTCAACAGTATACTGACCCCGCATCCTGGAGAGATGAGACGTCTCCTTGGGGGTGATTACACCTTAAAGGATGTCATGGCTTTCGCCAATCGATTTGGTTTGGTGGTTCACCTTAAAGGAGCCTTTAGTTTCACCATAACCCCGGAAGGTGAGGTTTATGTTAACAGTACAGGTACGCCTGCATTATCTGTTGGCGGGAGTGGAGATGTTTTAACTGGAATGATTACCGGCTTGTGTGCGCAAGGTCATACTTCTGCACAGGCATGTGTATTGGCTGCTTTTGATCACGGATTGGCCGCAAGAACATTGGCTAGAAATCAGAGTGAGGCATCAGTAACCGCATCACAATTGCTAAATCAGCTGGGCAAGCATTATTCTGCAGTATAGATGTGCGTAAGCGGTTGATCGTAACCATCAATGCGCAAGATGACTTTGCCAGCCGTATGTCCTTCTAAGTCGTGAAGGTTAAATGAACCACTATCGGTAAGCAGCATATCACAGTCCCCAGCTTCTTTTACTCCAACAAATAATTGTAGTTCTTGTGGGTTGGTATTTTCTATGCGTTCGTAGTAAACATGCGCATGGGTTTTTTCGCAGCCAGAGTAATCAAAAGAAATATTCAAACATCCACGTTCAATATTTGCCTTGGTAATCATATTGGTTTTAGGATATTCTTCCTCATGTTGAGAAGCGCGTAGTATGGGCAGACAGCGTTCTTTTTTCTCTTGGCGTTTATTGTCTAAGGTCTCTTGTGCGTCTTTGATGTTTATTTGCTGAGTGTTTTCATTTTGAGGGGCTTTGGTTTTGCAACCCCAAAGAATAATACTAATAAACAAAAAGCTTGTGAGTGGTTTTGATGTCATGTCGATTAATGATTAAAATATAAATACCTTGGACATTAGGTGCAGTCAACTGTGAGCGGTTTTCCCAAATTTTTTGACCGTTTAAATTATACAAATCGGCAGAATTATAAACGCCATCTATAAAAATTCGCGACCCCACAGAAACCGGATTCGGAAATATATGAAATCTTGGTGGAATTTCAGTAATTTTTGAAGTGTCTAAGTGGTATTCATCAATATGCATAGGGTTTAGACCTAAAGGATCAAGCCAAGGCGCCAGTTGTTGGGTGCTATCAGAACCATTTTGATCCCATTGATGATAAAAAACACCGTAAAAGTCTGGAGAGAGAAGCTGCTCACAAGAAGAGAATCCACCGGATAAAATACCGGTAATTCTATTGTTTTGGTCAAAAAGAGGAGAGCCAGAAGACCCTGGTTCGGTGGTGCCATGACCGCTGGTTGATGACGACCATATAACCCGCCAATGCATGGGGGTTGTTTGTTGGTCATAAACACTCAACTGCGGTGTGTTGCTGTAAAACGATATTCGCTTAAAAGCACCACCTGGGTGATGGATACAGGTGCCGTTCTGAGGTGCTGTTGTTGAACGGGTCCAGCCGGCAAAAAAATGGTCAGAAGCGTTAAAAGTTGAGTCGTTGATTTCCAAAAGTGCAAAGTCACTACCAGTGGTTCCTCCGCGGTCAAAAGAGCGAGATAGAAGTCCAGCACCTTCATAAACCACCATATTTGTAGGTATGGAAAAGCCATTACAAACGGAAGACTCTAGGTTGAAGATAAACAACCACTGAGCGAGCTCTTGATCATTTGAAAATGAATTATTAAAGAAGTTTAGTCCGTTATGCTCAGCAGTTAGGAGAAGCGGGCGGCCATCGTTTGCGGTATTGTTTACCAGCACTCCAGTAGAGAAAAACATGAAGCCGTCGATAAGTGCTGTAATGCGGCAAACGGAGGAGCCAAGTGCTAAGTAATTGACGGCTTCCGGACAGCCCATTTGTATTTGGCAGCTACCAGCTTCTACGTAGCTGGAGGGGGTGTATGTCCAAAGCACTCGTTTAAACAAACAATCCTCGCAAATGTCTTTTGACAATACATAATCATTTTCAACCGGATAATGAATGGTGGTTACGCCAGATGCAGCATTATAAATCTGAAGTTCAGCATGCCACCCAGGTTGAAAATCAGAAAAGAAAATTGAGTCTACGTGAGATGCGTTGGTGTAAAAGCCGGAGATGTGTGGAAAATTTAATTCTGTTTCCTGCGCTTTATCGTCATCAAAGAACGAATGTTGTGAAAATGAAAACGACGGAAAAAAACCTATAACAAGTATCAGTAGC
>JAIUMB010000241.1 GCA_022565745.1 Cryomorphaceae bacterium
AATGCCAACTTCATCCGTCAATCAGAAACCAACCTCTTAACGCGATACATTATGTTTTCAGTGATGTATAAGTTTAGAAAGCAGTAAAAAAAAATGGCTAATTACATTTGTAATTAGCCATTTTTTTATGCGTTGAAAAGACATTTAAAAACTCAATTCAAGACCAAAAGGTATGTCGTTGAGGTCTCCTAAGTAAAACATTTCGCCGCTCCACTGGCCAGAAGGTGTGTTTTCAATCTCAGTAAAATCCGTTTGATTGATGTCAACAATCTTGTCCATGTCAATTTTCACGGTAATATCCGGAACATCATTTCCGCTAAAATCCCATTCAACAGCACCGATGTAGGGAATGATATTTACATAAGCGTAAGATCTCCTGCTCGTACCTTGGTTGATTAAAGACTTGATAAAATCTTCTTCTCGCTGTTCAACGATTCTGTTGGCCTGATCAATCACAAGTTCACCATTTTCACGTTTTGTCGTGATTTGTAATGGAGAATAAATGATGCTGCTTCTAACAAACATAATGCTGATGTCTTGAGAGTGTTTGTTTATTCCAGGCCAAATGGTTCTTGCATAATGGTTTGGGATGCTACTGAAATTGGCGTATTTATGCATAGGGTGTTTGTCATGACCGTTAAAGTCACCATTTTGACCGAAGTACTTTCCATCTTTTACCACACCCGTTCTGTACATATAAACTTCCAAAACATCTACGTTAAACGGAATCTCTGCATCTAGGTATTCTTCGCTGAAGTAATTGTTAGGTTTGTCGGCATACTGGTGCTCTAAAAAGTCATTAATGTTTATGGCGCCAGAGCGGAATAGAGCAATATCACGCGCTTCTGGTAAGCCACTGGGCAAGATGGTAAAGTAACTCCAATCCTTTCCAGTAAATCCAAATCTACCAGTGACAGAATTGTTTTGTAAAGATTCCCCTGGTCGATGATCGTAAGCAACAATCTCCAATTCGCCTAAATATAAGGCTTCAATATCGCTGCCACCAGATTTTCGGTTGTCGGCTACGCCTTCGATTTTGATGTTGGGAAAGCTTAGTTCCTTATCTTTCTTACAAGAAGAAAAGACAAAGACGAGAGATAATAGTGTAAGAAGTTTGATTTTCATGAGTGAGCAAGTTTATGTTAAACAGTTAATAGTGGAGCAAAGATATACATTTTTATTTATATTCATTTGATGTGTTTGTAAAAATATTTTGATGTAACAAACATGTTTTAATATTCATGAGTGGTATGACTATTATGGCTTGAATTTTGAGCGGTAGGTCAAAAAAATTGTTTTGATAAGAATCCTGCTGTTTTTTTTGATGGCTTACATGACTTTGCTGCATGCGCATGCGCAAGACATTGTTACGGTTCTGGATAAAGAAACGGGCGGCTCGGTCGAAATGGTGTCCATCTACAGTTTAAGCCCGCGTCATTTTCAGAGTACAGATATTAACGGAAAAGCACCTCTAGATGGGTTCAAGGGTGCGGAGCGCATTGAATTTAGAATAATGGGGTATAAGACACAGGTGTGGACTTATGAGGCACTGAAACAAAATGGATTTATTGTTCGTTTGGAGCCTTCGGGTTTGAAGTTGTCTCAAATTGTTGTTTCAGCGATTAGGTGGCGACAGCAATCCCGAAATGTACCAGTAAAAATCACCAGTATTAGCCAAGCAGATGTGGCGTTTCAAAATCCGCAAACCACGGCCGATTTATTGGAAATTAATGGCAACGTGTTTATGCAAAGAAGCCAACAAGGAGGGGGGAGTCCTATGATTAGAGGTTTTGCAGCCAATCGATTGCTTCTCAGTGTAGACGGTGTTCGAATGAATACGGCCATCTTTCGAAGCGGTAATATTCATAATGTCATTGCTTTGGATCCTTTTGTCGTGGAACAAACAGAGGTTTTATTTGGTCCAGGCTCTGTGATGTATGGAAGTGATGCCCTTGGTGGGGTTTTGAGTTTTAGAACGAAATCAGCGGCTTTGTCATCTACCGACTCCCTTGAAGTAAAGGGAGAATATACAGCACGCTATTCATCGGCCAACAATGAAGTGACCAATCACCTCAATGTTAATATCGGACACAAACATTGGGCGTCTTTTACATCGCTTACCTTTTCAGAGTTTGGCGATTTGCGTATGGGAAGCAACGGTCCAACAGTCAATTATGTACAACCAAATTTTGTGTCAAGGATCGGAGAAACCGATGTTGTTCGTGTGAATGATAACCCACTGGTGCAGCGACCAACCGGGTACAATCAATTAAACCTTACCCAAAAACTACGATACGCCAAAGAAGATTGGGACATTCAATATGCGTTTCATTTCTCCGGAACTTCAGACATACCTCGTTATGATCGTTTGATTGAGTTTAGAAATGGTCTGCCAAGAAGTGCAGAGTGGAATTACGGTCCTCAGGTTTGGCAAATGCACCATTTAGAATTAACACATAGTGCAAAAACAACACTCTACGATATAGCGACATTAAGAATGGCTTATCAAACATTTGAGGAAAGTAGAATTACTCGTGGGTTTGGTCAAGATATTAGAAATACTCGCGAAGAACGCGTTGGTGCAACTTCTCTTAATATTGATTTTCAAAAAAAGCTTAATGAGGTCCATGGATTGAGTTATGGCGCTGAGTATGTCCACAATGATGTGCAGTCCAATGGTACAGGATTCAATATTCTTACTGAAGAAACGGTAGGTATTAGCGATAGATACCCCCAAGC
>JAIUMB010000242.1 GCA_022565745.1 Cryomorphaceae bacterium
AGGTCAGATCTCAATCTCACACCTAAGCAAGGGCAACTACGTCATTCGCGCATTTGGCAAAACCACATCCCATAAAAGTCGATTTACCAAAGGATAGTTATTGTCTACGGGAATAAACAAAGGGAGGCTGGGCATGTGCTTAGCCTCCCTTTTGATTTGTGACGTGGAATAAGCAAAATCACATAAACGACTTATCACCTTTAAAAGTCAAAGCAAATCCACCGAACGTATGCGATGTATGGGAAGAAACACTCCTTTTTTAAGCAACACACTCTTTTCTGTAATGGCCCAAATGGTGGTGTTTACCTTTTTGACCCCTTCATTATCTTCAAAAATGATGTTGACTTTATGTTTAGATAAGTTGCCGAGTGAGGTAGCGCGATGCAGTTCAGTCATGAGTTGATCTTTTTTTGAGGGATCAACAACCACTGGTTCAGATGGGAACTTCAAGTTCACAACCTCTTCTTTGTCAATTATTGCGATGTTGGTAAATGTTGTATTTTCCATATTGTAATTTTTTTTATGTCTGCATTTTTACCCGGCAGAACTTTCGGGTATGCGTTGTATATTTCAAGCCTCTAAAGTTAGAAAAAGTTTTTTATTTGTGTGTTAATGACTATACAAAACGTACTATCCACCGATCGCATCACCAAAAAATACGGGCAGTTTACCGCTGTCAACAACATGTCGCTGTCCATTCCTCAAGGCTCTGTATTTGGTATTTTAGGTCCCAACGGCTCGGGTAAAACCACTTTTTTGGGAATGATTTTAGGCATTATAAAACCCACATCCGGGGATTACTCGTGGTTTGAAAATGGCGAAAAATTTCCTCCGGGGAGTATTGGCGGTATATTAGAAGAGCCCAACCTCATGCCTCAACTTAGCGCCATCGATCACATGAGGATGACGGCCAACATCAAAAATGCCAATCCATCGAATTGCGAAGACATCCTCAAGCGCGTTGGATTAAATCATGTCGCTAAGAAAAAGGCAGGTGCATTTTCACTGGGCATGAAACAACGCCTCGCCATTGGATCTGCACTTATTGGCAACCCCCGCGTATTGGTGCTCGACGAGCCTCTTAATGGCTTAGACCCCAGCGGCATTCGAGAAGTCCGTGAACTCATTCTCCAATTGGCCGCTGAAGGCGTTACCATTATTATATCCAGTCATTTACTGGATGAGATTGAAAAGGTATGTACCCATCTGGCCATTTTCAAACAAGGCAACCTCATCGACACACAGGTGTTGAACCAAACTTCTGAAACCGATACCACAAGTCTCCAAATCAAAGCCGACGATGATAAATTACTCGACTTAGTGAACCAATGGGCCATGACTAAATCAGCAGAACGCGTAGAAGACTTTATTCACGTTGAAATCATGAAACCCGGCGACGCAGCCTCACTAAACGCTTTTTTACACAGCAAAAACATTCACCTGAATCACCTAGTCCCGCTAAAAGAAGGCGTGGAGAAATTATTTATAGAAAAGACAAAATAATCGAATATGCGCGCAATCATCTCCAACGAATGGATCAAACTCAAAGGCCATCCCGTTTACCCCATCTTGATTTTGGTGGTTATGGGGCTGCTCATTTTGGTCGTTGATCAATTGAAAGGGTTCACCTTTGCAAATACCAACAATGGCGTCGAAGGACAATCCATCGGTTCTTTAGGACTGTATGAAAAGGGGGTCATATTCCAGACCATCAGTTATGTGGCGGGCTTCTTTAAGTACATCTTGGTGATTCTATTTATGCTTTACGCCTCACTCGACTACCGTCACAAAATGCACCGCAAACAAGTGATGGAAGGCTGGTCACGACAAGCTTCGTTCTTTAGTAAATACCTGTGGATAGTGGTGTTCGTATGTGTTCAAACCATCATTCTTTATCTCTTGGGTTTTGCACTTGCCATGGAAAGCGAAAAAAGCTGGAGTGCGTATGTCTACAATCCTTTGTTTTGGGCCGTCGAATTTTCACTGCTAATGGCAATGGGCATGTTTGTCCTTCACCTTACAAAAAAGTCGGGTCTTAGCATGATTGTTTTACTCATTTATGCCATCATTGCCGAACCCATCTTAGCCTACAGATTTTCTGCACTAAAGGCCGTTCTCCCACTATCACAAAGTCGCGCTTTAATTGAAGCGCCTTTTAGTAAATACATGGGTATTTTTACCGGAGAGGAATACGTGCTTCCGGACTTTCCCACTCAAGCAATTGTAACAACACTATTGTTTATCGCCGCCTTCACTGCTTTTAGCTGGTGGCGTTTCTCCAAAACAGATTTGTAATGCTTTGGATAATCGCCGGGCCTACAGCCAGTGGAAAAACTTCCGTGGCCATTGAATTGGCAAAAACACTCAACACCGAGATCATTTCCTTTGACTCTCGCCAGTTTTTTCGCGAAATTCCCATCGGAACAGCAGCGCCAACCAAGGAAGAACAGTCGATCGTGCGCCACCATTTCATTGGCAACAAATCCATCGTGGAAACATTTTCTGCCGGCGAATACGCCAGAGAAGCTCGCGCCTTTTGTGACGATTGGTTTAAACAACACAAGCACTTGGTGGCGGTTGGCGGAAGTGGCTTATATCTGTCGGCACTCATTCATGGCTTTAACGACATGCCCGATGTGGAAGAAAACATTCGGCAAGCGGTGAACAACGACATTCGTCTTCACGGGCTCGAATGGCTGCAAGCTGAAGTTAAGGCCAT
>JAIUMB010000243.1 GCA_022565745.1 Cryomorphaceae bacterium
TAATCATAGACACATCTTACACGACAACGACTATTTTGCCAAACTCTTTAGTAAAGGTAGACGATAAATTGGTGTTCTTTCACCGCCAATCAAACCTTGTAGAAACCGTCGAGTTGCCAGGCTATAACTTACTACCAACAGATACCATTTTCACATTTTCCCGTCCTTTTAGCAGATTGCTTATTAGACGCGCATATAGATATAACGATTCATTAATTTTAACGAGTAACTACTTATCTCACGGATTTATGTTACTCGACAATGATTTAAATATTGTAGACTCTATGAGCATACCTGCAATCTCCAGCACCAATGGAGACACTTATTATGACCTTGGATCTTCTGTGATAAAAAAAAATTCTTTCTATTACGGATGCACAACACCATCTATCTCAGTTTTAAACCCATTCATGCAAGGTGATATTGTCGTTTTTAAAATTAAAGACTTGGAATACCAATGGGACTGCTTAATTTCAGACGACAGCACGAACAAGCTATTAACCAGCATGTACTTCTCAAACGACAGCGCCCACATTTTCCTGCAATACATGGAATACGACCAACGCAAAGGCAATCTTGAATACGACGTTGTCGTCACCATGATGGATACCATGTGCAATATACTTTCTACACACAAAATTGCCAAGCAAAAGGTTGATGTACTCGTCTATCCAAACCCTACCAGCGAAGCGTTTACGTTTAAGGGCAGCCCCAATGACACCTACGCGCTTTCACTTTACAATTTGTCGGGCAAAGCCGTACTCAAAAAGGTGCATGTTGCATCTGGCACTTCCATTAACGTCGACCACTTACCCGCTGGCATGTATATGCTCCATGTACAATCTCAAAGGAATCCGGAGCAAACGAGGGTGATAAAGGTGGTGGTGCGGTAGATGTATCACATCCATAAAATAACTGTGCCTGTATATTGAGAAGGGGTCAACTTTGTGGTGATTTCAACATTACCATCGGCCTATTATAGTACAGTCATGTACTTTATGAACAGATTCTAACTAAAGGTCAAGTCAATGTTGTCATTTATACCCCTAAAAGTTTAGATGGATATATTATCCCGACCTTTAAATTAAGGGAGGGTCGTCGGTTTAACTCAGACTATCCCCACTAAAATCATGAAAATTTTAATCAGTTATACGTGTTATTAATATTGAGCTAGAACAAACTTCTTAGCTCCCAAAATATTTCCATCACCTACAAGCCTAATCGTATAAGTTCCGGTTAAAAGCTTGCGTGTTTCTATAACTACTCCTCTTTGAAGATGATCAATTTTTCCGGAAATAATAATTTTGCCATCATTTCCTATAATGTCGTAGTTTAAGTCATTGTATGCTTTATTTAGTTTAAGTGTTAGAATGAGGTAATCTTTAGCTGGGTTTGGATGGATTTTAAATACCTCTTTACGCTCATCGTTTATTCTATTTTTAGTTTCCTCGTTTACACGGTAAGAATTATGAGGTGTTATAGGATTAATAACTACAGGCATAGGACAGGTTGGGAAATAATCAAACGGGTAATCAAGCCCTGAGGGTAATTCACCTAATATATTTTGGACTGGCATAAATCGAGCGCCTGAGTAGTGATACTGCTTTGATGATATACTTTCTAATTCTGTAAAATCACTCACAGATATATCAAACCAGTGCGTATTATTTAGAATTGACTTTTTAATGATATTGGTGTACAATAAAAAACCGTTATGATTTTCTTGTAAAACCTCTGAACTTAATATTGAAGTACCAAAAAACATATCAATTGAGTCAAGAACTAGATTAAAATTTATTGTGTCTTCATTCCAAAGAAAATATTCAGCTTGACAGTATCTTCCAGTCAAAGTTTGAGTTTTAGAATAAATTGCATTTAGATCATGAGGAAAAGTATCATACAAGCTATCAAGCTCTACAACACGAGCTAAGTCTTGAATTAAAATTTCTCTTTTCATGTGAAGTTCTGAAATATTGGCTTCTAAAAACTCTTTTGCGCTAACTAGATATATGCCATCTTCAATATCTTCAATATCTGCTTGAGATAGCTGATTTACACGATTATACAGTGCTTCCATGACATTTGGTTTTTTGGCTGCCTGAGGATTTGCAATCAATATATTTCTAATCATCAACAGCGGAAAATCCTCATTATCACAAAGTGCTTCTAGCACTTCATCTGAAACATAAGGCGATGTTGAAATTAAATCATTATACGTTTCTAGTGCATTAGATGAATTAGAGAGAATAACAGCCATTTCTAAAACTTCAGTGTCTCCATTATCTATAAGGTTTTCAAGCTGAAATTCACCCTGATTTATTTGATCTTCCATCATTATAATTACATCCCAAATGAGATTTACATCCATGCCGTTTTGACCGACAAAATTAGATTGACATGCATTAGCTAAAGATACGTTTTCCAGAGTAGTTGTTGCAATGGATACACTAGAAGGGGACTCATTTGTACCGTTTGTATAATAATAGTAGTTGATGTGCTGCCCTCTATTCAAAATATTCATCATATTGCCATTGATGAACGAATTGCCTGCAGGTTTTTCCTTGCTTCCAAGAGAGGAAGAGATCCCGTCTGTATAGACCGTTGGGATTCCTCCTGTGTAGGGAGGGTAGTCGGCTAACTCCGGAACAATAATGTCATAGTCATTGCTTTCGAATGTGTTGCAATGTACTTTCAGTCCGCCCTTGTA
>JAIUMB010000244.1 GCA_022565745.1 Cryomorphaceae bacterium
CCTTTTTCTACGGTGTCCACACAAACGCTTTCCAATGTTTTTGCAAAATCTATCAATGCCTGATTGTTGTCGAGTTTGCCTCGGTGTGCCAATCCTCTGGTCCATGCAAAGATGGAAGCGATGGGGTTGGTGGAGGTTTTTTTGCCTTGTTGGTGCTGTCTGAAATGACGGGTTACTGTACCATGAGCAGCTTCTGCTTCAAGAGTTTTTCCATCTGGGGTTACCAAGACAGAGGTCATTAGTCCTAATGAACCAAAGCCCTGCGCTACGGTATCCGATTGAACATCTCCATCGTAGTTTTTACACGCCCAAACAAAACCGCCTTCCCACTTCAAAGCAGATGCGACCATATCATCGATTAAGCGGTGCTCGTAAGTGAGACCTTCTTTGTCAAATATGGCTTTGAATTCATTTTGATACACCTCTTCAAAGATGTCTTTAAAGCGACCATCATATTTTTTTAAGATGGTGTTTTTGGTACTCAAATACAGTGGCCATTTCTTTTCCAGGGCCATGTTAAAGCAAGAGCGGGCAAAACCATAAATAGATTCATCGGTGTTATACATACTCATAGCCACGCCACCACCTTCAAAATTATAAACCTCAAAAGTTTGTGGTTCACTGCCATCCTCGGGCGTAAAGGTCATGGTGAGTTTTCCTTTGCCTTCAATCACGGTGTCGGTGGCTCTGTACTGGTCTCCAAAGGCGTGGCGGCCAATAACGATGGGCTTGTTCCAAGTGGTGACTAACCTGGGAACATTACTGCAAATAATGGGCTCACGGAAAACGGTTCCACCAAGAATATTTCTAATGGTTCCGTTAGGAGAGCGCCACATTTTTTTGAGTTTAAACTCTTCAACGCGATCTTCGTCTGGTGTGATGGTGGCACATTTTATACCCACGTTGTACTTTTTGATGGCGTTGGCGGCGTCTATGGTCACTTGATCGTCCGTTGCATCGCGGTTCTCCATACTCAAGTCGTAGTACTTAATATCAAGATCTACATATGGTAAAATGAGTTCGTCTTTGATGAATTTCCAAATAATTCTGGTCATTTCGTCACCATCGAGTTCTACAACCGGATGCGCTACTTTGATTTTCTGCATAATTTACGTTTTACAATTAATAATCGAGTTTAAGGTCGAGTTGGTCAATGAGCTTTTGTGTGATGGGATGTTCTTCCAGTAAATTGGAAAGTTTTTCCTGTGGTGTTGTAATGCCGGTATTGGCTTCTTGTTCAATTACATTTAAGTGCAACTCAATGGCGCCATGGCCTAGTTTATCACGTAGATAGGCCATCATTTCGGTTTGACACTCGGCGATGATGGTGCGTTGTGTCTCCGAATGTAGTGTGATTTCAATGATGTAATCGTCTTTTTTTACAGGCTTTAATGACTGTAACGTGCTGTAAAGCAAAGTGTGGTTGCCATCGTTTTTTGTGTCGATGTAAAGGCGATAAAACTGCTGTAAATGCTCTGCACTCAAAGAGAAGTCGGCCGTTTTTTCAACCACATCTTCTTTGTCGTCGACCTCACTATCTTGTGCTTCTTTATTGGATTTCAACGTTGAGTTGATGGAAAAGCCACGACGCGCTTTATCTCTGTTGCCTAGTGTTGGTGCCAATTTGACTGCCTTTGGTTTTTCCTCAGGGGCGTTGTCTTTCACTGTGGTCTCAACCTTGCTTTTGACTTCCTGAGTGGGTGGGGTGGGTGAGGGGGGGGCTGTTTTTACAGCTTGAGATCTAGGCGTTTCTTGTGGCGAAGATTGCGGTGGAGGCGTCTTTTTAACAGGAGCTGATGATTGAGCGATTCCGGTGGTTTTTACCGGTGGTTGGTCATTTTTTTTTTCTTCGTCTTGGCTTCCAGCAAGTCGAAGTAGGGTAAGTTCGGTTAACAACTGTGGTTGCTGGGCACGTTTAAAATTGAGGTCGGCCTCTTGTAAATGCCTCAACGCAAATTCCAGCCACGCAGAGGTGCACTTGCTGGCTTGCGCTTGGTACTCCTGCTGTAAATCTGAGGAAACATTGAGTAAGCCCAATGTACGAGGGTCTTTGCACATCCATAAGTCGCGAAGGTGTGACGCTAGTCCTCCAATAAATAGGTGGAGGTCAAACCCTCGGTCAATAATTTCACCAAGGGTAGTTAGTGCAGTGATGGCATCGCTTTGCAGCAGGGCATCAGTAATTCGGAAGTAATAATTATAATCGAGTACATTCAAAAGCTCGGTAGTGGCTTCGAAAGTGATGTTTTTTTGTGTAAATGAACTGACACGGTCAAAAATTGATAAGGCATCACGTAAGGCGCCATCAGCTTTTTGAGCAATTAGGTGTAAAGAGCGTTCATCGTAAGTAATGCCTTCTTTCTCAGCAATCTTCTTCAGGTGTAGATTAATGTCGTCTACGGTAATTCTCCGGAAGTCATAAATTTGACAGCGACTGAGGATGGTCGGTAAAATTTTGTGTTTTTCCGTGGTGGCAAGGATGAAAATGGCATGTGAAGGCGGCTCTTCTAGCGTTTTTAAAAAGGCGTTGAATGCCCCGGTAGACAGCATGTGTACCTCATCGATGATGTATACTTTGTATTGACCCACCTGAGGAGCAAATCGCACTTTGTCGGTAAGTTCACGGATATCATTTACGGAGTTATTGGAAGCCGCATCCAGTTCAAATATATTGAAAGAGTAATCCGTTTGGTCGTCTTC
>JAIUMB010000245.1 GCA_022565745.1 Cryomorphaceae bacterium
TACGCAAGTGGTCAGCAACCACACGCATGGCAATATCGGTTTTCTCACCTTTACCATAACCTTTACCACAAAGAGACTCAAGTGCTTTAATAATGGGTTGAAACACATCCGTATCGTAGCTTGAAGACTTGCCTTGCAACACCATACACAAACGTTCAAACCCCATACCGGTATCGACATGAGTGGCGGGTAAGTTCTCTAGAGACCCATCGGCTTTGCGGTTGAATTGCATAAACACAAGGTTCCATATCTCAATGACTTGCGGATGATCAGCATTGACCAATGTAGCGCCATTTACAGCTGCGCGCTCTTCGTTGGAGCGGATGTCTACATGGATTTCCGAGCAAGGACCACAAGGACCGGTGTCGCCCATCTCCCAAAAGTTATCTTTCTTATTGCCATTGAGAATCCGGTCGTCATCGACAAAGGTTTTCCAAATATCAGCAGATTCGTTGTCGCGCTGCAATCCCTCCGACGCATCGCCTTCAAACACCGTTACGTATAAGCGGTCTTTTTCCACCCCATAAACCTCGGTCAGCAATTCCCACGCCCACGCAATGGCCTCCTTTTTAAAGTAATCGCCAAACGACCAGTTGCCCAGCATTTCAAAAAGCGTATGGTGATAGGTATCCACCCCTACTTCCTCTAAATCGTTGTGTTTTCCACTTACGCGAAGACACTTCTGACTATCGGCAACACGAGGTGATGTAGGCGTCGCATTGCCCAAAAAATAGTCTTTAAAAGGGTTCATCCCGGCGTTAATAAACATCAATGTCGGGTCGTTTTTAACCACTATGGGCACCGACGGAACAATGGTGTGCTGCTTGTTTTTAAAAAAATCCAAAAACTTTTGGCGAATCTGAGCGGAAGTAAGCATTTGATGTATAGACTATTAAAGTGTATTTAAAGTTTGATTGTGAATAACCCAATGAAGGTAAACATTGTTGTATCTTTGCAAACAGTAATTTTACCTATGAATGAGCCCTCTCAATCGTGGGTTCAAAAGTAGAAAATAACCAGCAATGGCAAAGGTCAAATATTACTACGATCAACGGAGTCTATCTTACAAGAAAATCGAACGCAGTGGTTGGGAGCGATTCCGCAACACAGCGCTATTCGTAACGGCTGCAGCCTTGTTTGCTTTTTTAGGTATCATCTTGGCTGACAATTTCATCGTATCTCCAAAAGAAAAACATTTAACGCGAGAGTTGGAAAACCTCGAGTTGCACTACGATTTATTGCAAAAACGCATGGATAACCTAGCCGTTGTGCTTGAAGACATGCAAAATCGCGACGACAATATTTATCGGGTCATTTTTGAAGCAGATCCCATTCCCAGTTCAATAAGAAAAGCAGGTTTTGGTGGTGTAAACCGATATCGAGACATTGAAGGTTTCGACAATGCCAAATTGGTACGAGAAACCACCAAGCGTCTCGATGTACTCACCAAACAAGCATACATTCAATCCAAGTCGTTTGACAAAGTCATTGAAATGGCAAAGAACAAAAGCGACATGCTCGCAAGCATACCCGCCATACAACCCATTTCAAATAAAGACTTAACACGAATAGCTTCGGGTTTTGGCATGCGTTTCCACCCCATACACAAAATCAAAAAAATGCATACCGGTATTGATTTTACTGCTCCAACGGGAACCCCTATCTATGCTACCGGCAATGGCGTTGTTACTAATGATCCGCGAAAAAGGGCGCCCGGCTATGGCGTCAATGTGGTGATTGACCACGGCTATGGCTACGAAACCCTTTACGCACACATGAGCAAAGTCAATGTGAGAAAAGGACAAGTGGTTAAACGTGGTGAAGTCATTGGCTTTGTGGGAAACACAGGAACATCTACCGCTCCTCACCTTCACTATGAAGTCATCAAAAACGGATCAAAGATCAACCCCATTAACTTCTTCCACAACGACCTCACGCCGGAAGAATATGAGCAAATGATCATCCTTTCTCAGCAAGAAAATCAATCTTTTGACTAACATTCACTATGTCAACGCCTGAGTTTCCTCCGGATAAACTTTACTTTTCTATTGGCGAAGTGGCAGACATGTTTGGCATCAACACATCGAACTTGCGATACTGGGAAAAAGAGTTTAACTTTATCAACCCGAGAAAAAACCGCAAAGGCAATCGCGTTTACAACAAGCAAGACATAGAGAGTATTCGGCTCTTGTACCACTTAACAAAAGAAAAAGGGTACACCATCGAAGGCGCCAGAAAAGTGCTGGATGCCCAACGTCAAAAAGTAGAAACAACTGCCGATATAAGTGCGCGACTTCGTCGAATCAGACAAGAGTTAATTGATCTTCGCGACCGCTTGTAAACCATTGATTTTATCGCTATTTTTGCGAAAAATAAACCCTCCCTGTCTGCTATTCCGCTTTAAGTAAAACTTGATATGAACATCATTGAAACCCCTTTCAAAGGGTTAATCATAATAGAACCTTCCGTATTCGGTGACGACCGCGGATATTTTATGGAAACATTCTCCGAGCGCGCTTTTGCCCAACAAAACATCGACGTACACTTTGTGCAAGACAACGAAAGTATGTCGGGAAAACATGTGCTTAGGGGTCTTCACTTCCAAGCCCCACCCCACGCACAAGGGAAACTGGTGAGTGTGGTCAGCGGACGTGTTTTTGACGTGGCCGTTGATATTAGAAAA
>JAIUMB010000246.1 GCA_022565745.1 Cryomorphaceae bacterium
ACATAACTATTTTACAGTATGTTGGTGTAGTAACAACAATACGCCAACGTATGTGTGACTTAAAAGCTGTACTACATTGGATATAAACTATACCTTGTAACCTTTTAATCCGGCGTGTTTTTCAGTATGGATCTTTCAAAAGCAAGTGTTCATGAACTACATTATTTGAACGACATTAAACACAGTGGCCTAAATAACGCAATTTTAATAGTGGATGCGGGGTATGTTAGTTCTAATTATCAAGTTGATTTATTCATGCAGGCTAGAATATAATTGAAATCACCTATGCGGAACAATCAAAAAAATACATTTTGTGTATTTTTATTTTTAAACCAAATGCTCCGAATATTATGGGGTTTTCCACGTAGCTGTATTTTTATATACGACCATTTCTGCCAATCATTTAAGCAAAGCAGGATACATATACTTGTCTGATTACCACCAAAATGTAAGAGTAAAAGAATCGCCCTTTACTGAACGGTATGCAGGGTTGTGTGAGAGGACAGGTAGGGAAATAATCCCGTTTAAAGCCATAGAATTAATTGGTCGCCTCATGCCCCATCTTTTGCATAGACACATACTCCTTGTACACGCCGTTGCTTTCTTCCATCAACTGGGCATGTGAACCGCTTTCGACCACTTCGCCGCCTTGAACCACAAGGATTTGATCGGCATTGCGGATGGTGGATAAGCGGTGGGCGATAACGATGCTGGTGCGGCCTTGCATCAGCTCTTCCAAGGCTTTTTGCACCACCGATTCGGATTCGCTGTCTAAGGCCGATGTGGCTTCATCCAATAGTAAAATGGACGGGTTTTTCAACATCATGCGGGCGATGGCAATGCGCTGTCTTTGTCCGCCCGACAACTGTACGCCGCGCTCACCGACCAAGGTGTCGTATCCTTCGGGGAAAGACATGATGAAATCGTGGGCGTAAGCTTTTTTCGCAGCATCTATCACTTCATCTTCACTGGCATTGGGGTTGCCGTACAAGATGTTTTCTTTGATGCTACCGCCAAATAGCAATACCTCTTGTGGAACCACGCCAATATTGGCTCTGATGGTTTTTAAGGGGTGTTCCTTGGCTTCTTTTTCATCAAATAGAATTTGTCCTTCGTAATTGCGGTACAACTGCAAGAGCAAACTTACCAAGGTGGACTTGCCGCCTCCAGAAGTTCCGACAATGGCAATGCGGTCGCCTTTATGGGCCGTAAAGTTTATGTCTTTTAACACCGTAACATCCGGACGGGAAGGGTAGGCAAATCGAAGGTTTTTAACCGCAATGTCGCCGTTTAATCGCTCGGTGTTTTCGTTGTCTAAATCAAGTGGTTCCGGACTTTCATCAAATATACCCAGTAGCGATTCAGCTGCGCCAACGGCTTTTTGTATGCGGCTGTACACGTCGGCCAAGCCGCCAATGCTACCGCCGATAAAACCGGAGTAAATGATGAATGCAAACAGCTGTCCGGTTTGCAACTCACCTGTGGCAATCATGGTAGAGCCGCGCCAAATGACAGCCACTAAAGCGCCAAACAACCCAAATACCACAAAAGAGGCAAAGGCCGCACGGTATAGTCCGCCCTTGATTCCAGCCTGAGCCGCTTCGTCGGTGCGGTCGCGGTAGCGCAGTATTTCAAACGACTCGCTGACAAATGACTTAACATTGAAAATGCCTTGGAGGGTTTCTTCCACAATGACCTGACTGTCGGCTACTTTTTCTTGTACGGTTTTGGCGTATCGTCGTATAAACTTGCCAAAGAAGACAGTAAGTATGATAACGGGAGGAAGGATGGCCAACATAAAAAGGGTCAATTTCCACGAGGTAACAGCCAAAAGAGTAATACCGCCAATGATGATGAGCATCTGGCGAAGAAATTCAGCCAAGGTGGTGGTGAAGGTCTCTTGCAACAAGGAGATATCTGCGGAAATGCGGCTGTTGAGTTCACCCACGCGGCGCTTGTTGAAAAAGGCCATGGGGAGTTGTATGAGGTGACGGTAGGTGGCCTGTCGCAATCCGGCCAAAGCTTTTTCTGTGACTTGAACAAAAAGAATGATGCGAAAGAATGAAAAGATGGCCTGGGCACCTAAAACGATGAGCAAAAGTTTGCCCACTTCAGCAATGGCTTCGCGGTAGTTTTCGTCGCTTACTGCATCTACAAGGTCGCCAAGTAGTTTGGGGAAAAGTAAATTGGCACCGGAAGAGAGCAATAAAAACAGCAAGCCTATGAGAAAACGCCCCTGGTATGGACGAATGTAAGCGTAGAGTTTGAGCGCTTCTTTTAAAGCCGATTTGGTAATTTTCTTTCCTGGTTTACCGTCTTTTGATCGTTGCCGCATTATGTACTAAAAATTTTCACAAAAATAAAAGGATTCTGAAAATAGAATGGTTTTCCTTTTTGAATTTAAAAAAACACCAAACCGCATATGATGTTTGATTCAATCATATGCGGTTTGGCAAAATTTAGAAATTGCTATTAAAGCTCCAGCGCTTTCTTTACATCGTTGTCCATCAAATGCTCTTGAGGGTTTTCAAGACACTCTTTGATTTTCACGAGGAACCCAACCGACTCTCTTCCGTCGATGATGCGGTGGTCGTAACTGAGCGCTACGTACATAATCGGACGAATAACGATTTGTCCGTCAACCGCTACCGGGCGCTCAACGATGTTGTGCAT
>JAIUMB010000247.1 GCA_022565745.1 Cryomorphaceae bacterium
CCCTCAATCCAGATTTTATTATTGCCAACAAAGAAGAGAACAACCGGGAAGACATTGAGCAGCTGATGGCAATTTGTCCGGTTTATGTAAGTGATGTTGAAACGCTCAACGACAACTTATCCATGATTGCGGATTTGGGGGAAATTTGTGGCAAGAAAAAGTCTTCAGCCAAACTGATTTCCGATATTAAAGCCGCTTTTGCGACCTTGCCACCTCCGCCTAAATCAAGGCCACGGGTATTGTATTTCATTTGGAAAAACCCATGGATGGTGGCGGGCAACGACACCTTTATTCACCAGATGCTGAACGCCTGCGGCATGGACAACGTCATCGAGCAAGGCCGCTACCCTGAAATCGACGAAGACAGCATACGGTCGCTAAATCCAGATTATGTGTTTTTATCAAGCGAACCCTTTCCCTTTAAGGCCAAGCACCTTCATGAACTGCATGAATTGGCGCCCAATGCCATTATCCAGCTCGTCAACGGGGAATACTTCTCGTGGTACGGCAGCATGGTTAAATATTCACCGGCTTACTTCCGTCGATTGATGTCTTAAATTTGTAAAGCCGGCCTATGGTTTGTAAATTGCGCTTTTAACAGCTTTTACAATGAGAAAGTGCTTGTCTATAGTTTTAATTGACTCCTCTAAATGCTCGCAAGACTTGCTGTAGACGTTAGTCTTGCACTGAGCACAACATCGCTAGCAGACTTTATAGGCAACCACTAATTAAAGCATTTTTTTGAAATCAATTACTTATGAATTTGCATCATTTGCACACAAATAACCAGTCGGAATGGGCGTTTACCGAATCTGAACTGGTTGATTTTCTATTTAAACACCTCGAACAATACGGCGACCCTCGTGAAGACATACAGGCTTGCTTGGATTTTGCCATGAAGCGTAATGGCGGATTGGGCGGTTTTGTGGTCGTTGCCGAAGAAGATAAGCAAATACTGGGACTCACCATCATCAACCACACCGGCATGAAAGGATATATACCGTCTAATATATTGGTTTATATCGCTGTTGACGGCAACACCCG
This sequence comes from Cryomorphaceae bacterium, assembly GCA_022565745.1. Lineage (GTDB taxonomy): Bacteria > Bacteroidota > Bacteroidia > Flavobacteriales > Schleiferiaceae > CSBr16-58. The sequence goes on from JAIUMB010000247.1 coordinate 1,045, forward strand.
CGGCCGAGGTATTGGCCGAAAAATCATGGAAACAGCATTACCGCTGTGCAAAGGCGGTGTTGCTTTGCACGTAGAGCCCGATAATCCGGCCAGACACCTCTACGAAAACATTGGGTTTACCAACAAATACCTGGAAATGCGATGGAATCCCCAAAACTGAGTAAAAAAAACATCGCACTTTTAACCGATTTAAGAAAGGAACTGCACCGTCACCCAGAGGTTAGTCATAAAGAGCGTAACACCTCTGAACGGCTCATCAAATGGGTCAAGGCCAACCTTCCGTCTTTTGAAGCAAAAAACATTGAAGACAACCACGGTGTTTTATTCATTTACGACAGCGGCAAATCGGGCAAACACGTGGTTTTTCGTGCCGAACTAGATGCCCTGCCTATTGAAGAAGACAATGCGGATTTGGATTATCGCTCAAAAAACAATGGTGTCGCGCACCTCTGTGGACACGATGGCCATATGAGCATGGTGTGTGGTTTGGGACTGATGGTCGAGCGTCAACCGCCAACCTCTGGCAAGGTAACCCTCCTTTTTCAGCCTGCCGAAGAAACCGGCGAAGGCGCTGCTTTGGTGAAAAAAAGCAATGCTTTTAAAAACTTAGACCCGGACGTTATTTACGCCCTACACAATTTACCCGGACACCCGATGGGGCAAGTCATGCTAAAACCAGACAGCATGTGTTTGGCATCAACTGGACTATGGATTCGCCTTAAGGGAAAAACAAGTCATGCCGCGGAACCATTTGCCGGCAACTCCCCTCTAAGCGTTTTTTCGCCATTAATCAATGGTTTGCAATACGAAAAAAAAGACCCCATTCGCATTTCCACGCTGGTGCATGTTCAATTGGGGACACCTGCCTTTGGCACCACCCCGGGGAATATGGACATCGCTATGACCCTCCGCGCAGAAACCGATGAGCAATTGAACAAAATGGTCGATGAAACGATAAGTAACTTTAAGGAAAAGGCCGATGCGTATGACATTCATATGGAAACCGAACGCACCGAACACTTTGCTGCCGTTGTCAATCACGAAGAAGCCGTTGAACACATTGTTCAAGCAGCAAAGAAAAAAGGCTTGACTATAGAAAAAATGAATGGTCCAACTCTATGGAGTGAAGATGTTGGAGAGCTCATGAAAGGCATCAAAGGCGCCTTATTTTGCTTAGGTAGCGGCGAAGACACCCCCGTCCTCCACCACCCTACCTACAACTTCCCTGACAAACTGATTCCTACGGGCAGTGAGATGTTTTACGAAATCCTCTTGAAAGAAATTGAAAGCGCATGAACGCAACCTCATACATTGAGCTCAGCAAAAAAAATCTTCAAAAAAACTACGCCTTTGTTCGCAAGCTTCTAGGCAAGAAGTCTGTACGCATTTCTTCGGTGGTTAAAGGCAACGCCTATGGTCACGGTATTGAAATTTTTGTCCCTCTTGCTGAAGAATGCGGCATCGATCACTTTTGCGTTTTTAGCGACGACGAAGCCTATCGCGTTTATCACGCCGCCAAGCACCACCCAGATATTCTCATCATGGGCGACATTGCATCCGATGCCATGGACTGGGTGGTTCAGCACCATATCGGCTTCTTCTGTTTTTCTATCGATCGTCTTCA
>JAIUMB010000248.1 GCA_022565745.1 Cryomorphaceae bacterium
GGTGAAACTCGTCTTCAAAGCGATAACCCGGTCCGCCACTGCCACTGCCTTGGGGATCGCCACCTTGTATCATAAAATTGGGAATAACGCGATGGAAAATCAAACCATCGTAGTACGGCTTCCCCTCCTCCTTGGCCGAATTGGGCATTTTCCCTTCAGCCAGAGCCACAAAATTGGCAACGGTTAGCGGGGCATTATCATAAGCCAACGCGCAGATTATCGCTCCTTTAGTGGTATTGATTTTTGCGTATATACCGGGACTATTCATCGACAGATACCACTTGCATGTCAAAAATCAATGTAGAATTGGCAGGAATGGGGCCTTGCTGACGTGAACCGTATCCCAAGCTAGGTGGAATCAACAGGGTGTACTCACCACCTTGGCGCATCAACATCAATCCTTCTTCCCAACCGGGAATCACTTGTCCGCTACCGGGCACCAAGCTAATGGGCTCGCCACGCTTAAATGAATCATCGATAACGGAGCCATCTTTTAAGCGAAGGGTGTAGTGAACACTCACCTGCTTACCTTCTTTTACTTTGGGACCTTCGCCTTCTTTCACAACGATATACTGCAAGCCGCTGTCGGTTGTTTTGGCATTGGCCACCAATTTAGCAAACTCCTCGGCAAAAGCAGCTTCTTTGGCTTCTTTTTCTTTCTGGATGTTGTCTTGTGCTTCTACAAATACCTTAGGGGCATCAAAGTTCTTGGCTTCTTTGCCCACTCTTATTATTTTCACCTGCTCCATCACATCGTCTTGTTTGATGGAATCAACCACACTTTGTCCTTCTACCACATGACCAAACACACTGTGGCGGTCATCCAACCAAGGGGTTTCTTTGTGGGTGATAAAAAACTGGCTGCCGTTGGTTCCGGGGCCGGAGTTGGCCATAGAGAGAATGCCCGGGCCACTGTGACGCAATTCAGGGTGAAACTCATCGTCGAACTGGTATCCAGGACCACCCATGCCTGTGCCTTGAGGGTCGCCCCCTTGAATCATAAAGTCTTCGATGACACGGTGAAACTTTAGACCATCGTAAAACGGTTGTCCGGGCTCACGCTCACCGGTTTCCATTTTACCTTCGGCAAGTGCCACAAAGTTAGCAACCGTCATTGGCACCTTATCGTGTGCGAGTTTGGCTAAAATTTTACCGCGATTGGTTTTAATTTCTGCGTAAATACCATCGTCGAGGTCTTTGTATTTTCCATCTTGATTTTGTGCGCCACAAGACACAAAAAGTGCCGTTAAAACAACACCGGCATACATAGCGATTTTATTCATGGTTCTCATTTGTTTGTTTGGGTTAAAAATTTATTATTTGACTTCAATGATTTCTATGGTGTACAAAATGGGGGCACGCGGTGGAACCTCCTCCAAATCACCGGCCAAACCAAAGGCTTGATACGACGGTAAAATGATTCTTGCTTTCTCGCCTTTTCCCATTTTTTTAAGTGCGTCGTGCAAACCGAGTTCTCCGTCGGTACGGTCTATTTGCCATTCACGAACAGCCATTTCCTCTACATAAATCTCCGTACTGTCGAGCAATTCGGCGCTGCAAAGAAAGCGAACATCTTGTTTAGATACAATACGTTCGGCGTCGGTTTGCACCAAAAACTGAATAAAGCCTCCATTACCCATCGACACCATGCTGTCTGCCCATCCTCTATCGTTGATATACTCGGTGATCCAGCCACGCTCTTGGTCGAGCATACGTCGGTTGGTCTCAATCATGCGTTCGCGTACATTTTCTTCGTCGTAGGATTCATCACCACGACTTTTACCCTGTTGTCCTTGACAAGCAGGCAAGACAAACATCAGTACACATATGGATATCCCGGCAAGTGCTCTATACATAATTCACGATTAAATCCTTAAACCGCTTTAGCGTGTCTCCCAGTGAATCGTAGGAACTTCCACCCGCTGCATTCACATGTCCTCCTCCATTGAAATGGGTACGCGCAAAAGTATTCATATCGACATCGCCCTTTGAACGAAAACTGATGCGAATAAAGTCTTCGTCTTCGCGAAAAAAGGCGGCCACTTTTGCACCTTTAAGATTCAATCCGTAGTTGACAAACCCTTCGGTATCGCCCTTCTGCATGTGTTCCTTTTGCTGCTGTTTGTGGGTAAGGTATAACACCGTAACGCCGTGCTTTTTGAGCACTTCCATTTGCGCGAGCATATAGCCCAATAAACGAAAACGCCTTTCGTCGTATGAATCGTAGACATGGGCGTAAATCTCCGTGTGGTCGATGCCCAAATCAAACAAAGCTGCCGTAATGCGAAAGGTATCGGCGGTGACCAAGGGAAAGCGAAAACTGCCCGTATCGGTAATAATGCCGGTAAACAAACAAGCCGCGCCTTCTTCTCCGAGCAACTCGTGGCTATTGAGCTCCATCAAAAGGAGCATCACCATCTGAGAGGTAGAAGGCTGTTTGGCATCGGAGTAAATGTATTGCGCACAGTTACTTGGCGACACGTGGTGATCAATCATAAACTTCTGGGCCATACTTACGCCCAAATCATCGCACAAACCCTTACCAGCCCGCGATAAATCGTTGTAATCGAGAATAAATATGTACTCAGCATCCTCAATGACCGATTGTACTTTTTTCACATCATCCTCGTAAATAAGGATGTCTTCA
>JAIUMB010000249.1 GCA_022565745.1 Cryomorphaceae bacterium
AATGAATGGCTGTCATTCAACGAAGGGATTTACAACATTGGACACCATGGAAACGACTTTCACTTTGACAATGAAGCGCCTCTTCACAAGATTTACCTGCGCGATTTTGAAATAGCTACAAACTTGGTTAGCAATAGAGCATATATTGACTTTATTCAAGACAAAGGATACCAAACGCCATCGCTATGGCATCAAGAAGGTTTTCAGTGGATTAAAGCCAATCAAATTAAAGCCCCTATGTATTGGCGTAATAATTGTTCAAAAATATTCACACTTAATGGCTTAGCAGACATACCCCTTGACGCCCCTGTAACCCACTTATCTTTTTACGAAGCTTCTGCCTTTGCTCTTTGGGCAGGCAAACGTTTGCCAACGGAAGGCGAATGGGAAGCTGCTTCTGCAAAAATCAACTACGGGCAGCGCTGGGAATGGACAAACAGTGCTTACCTGCCTTACCCTGGTTACCGTCCATGGACGGGTGTGGTGGGTGAATACAATGGTAAGTTTATGATCAACCAAATGGTTTTGCGCGGACATTCTATAGCAACGGCCATTGGTCATGCTCGTCCGACATACCGAAATTTTTTTCATCCCCACCTGCGCTGGCAGTTTAACGGAATTAGATTGGCCAATGACAAATAATCAGCATATTTCAAATATGGAAAAAGACATCGTTAGTGGATTAGAAGCCGTGCACAAAAGCCTTCCCAGTAAATACTTTTATGATGCCAACGGGGATGCACTGTTTCAGGCTATAATGAACATGCCTGAATATTATTTGAGCAGAAGTGAGCTGGATGTTTTTTTACACCATGCCCAAGACATCATACAAGCGTTTGATCCGAAAGGGTACTTTGAAATTGTTGAACTTGGCGCTGGCGACGGCACAAAAACAAAAGTGCTTATCCGCAAGTGGCTGGATATGGACCTGGAATTTTCCTATGTACCTATTGATATTTCCAAAAATGTTTTGGATCAATTGGCGTCTGAATTTAAAAAATCATTTGACCATATTCAGATAAAACCCATCGTTGGTGACTATTTCAATGTACTTAAGGACAAAAAAGAAATGACTCACCCCAAGTTGGTGCTTTTTCTCGGCTCTAACATTGGCAATTTAAGAGGTGAGAACCAATTGCGTTTCATTCAATCATTAAGTGACTCACTTAATCCAGGAGATGCACTATTTATTGGGTTTGATCTCGTGAAAAATCCACATACCATTCTCGATGCTTACAATGATAAAAGCGGCATAACTAAGCAGTTCAACGTTAACATATTGGCGCGATGTAATCGCGAACTAAATACCGACTTCAATCTCGATAACTTTACCCACTACCCCATTTACGACCCCGAAACCAAAGAAGCTCGAAGTTATTTGATCAGTACGAAAAAACAAGTGGTAACCTTTCCTGCAAGCGGTCGTCAAATCTCATTTGAAGCCGGAGAAACCATACACACAGAAACATCTAGGAAGTACACAAAAGAAGATATTGAGCAGTTGATAATTGCTGCAAACCTAAAACCTGTAGGATGGTACTACGATTGCAAACATTATTTTGTCAACGTTTTATCAATTGTTAAGTAAACCACGCTAAACAGCAAATATTAATCGCACTTAAAAAAAGTAATCGTTTTAATCATGCTGTAAGTCCACCTCGGGAAACACGTCTTCTTTTGCCCTTGACAATTGATCAACGGCTTCTGAAAGATATTGCATTGAACTGTAAATCTTGCGAATGAGATTGGTCATACTACTGATGGAAACATCTCGCAGCGGTTTTTCTTTTACCTTTCTATACAAATCTGTAATGCGGTCGGGGTACTCGCGCAAATATTTTTCCTTGTAGGCGTAAAAGGCAATACCTTCAAGGTGGCCATCGTGAAGTGCCTCCCGAATATCCCTAAAAAGGTGGCTCATCGATTCCAGCAAATGATCTAAAATCTCCTTAGCGCTTTTATCTTGAGATTGTTTGATGTCTTTAACATTGTGGGTTATGTCGCGCACCTCCTTTGCGGCAAAAATCAACGAGCGAATCGATTGCATTAACCGATCAAGGTGTTCAACCTCTTGCTCGTTTAAAGACCGCTCCTGAATTCTCAGGCTATAATCGGTAAGTTCATCTTCAATATTTTTTAGATGCTGATAAGCCGCGTCTGTTGACTCAACCGTTTGCAAAAAACTCAAATATGGCAACGCGGTGGACTTTGGGGTGGTCATTCCCAAAGCATTCTCTAAAAAAGTGATGCACCTATTAACGGTAATTAATAGTTCTTTTTCTGCAGCTTGAATGGCAATTTCTGGCACATCAGGAGGAACATTTTTTACATACACTGTTGCTCCAGCCGCTTCAGACTTTTTAAATCGTCCGAGTAACCATTGTTCAAAAGGCGCCAAAAACGGAAAAAACAACAACACCCCTCCCACCTTCATCACGGTACTAATGAGAACCAACTGCAGTAAAGGATCGGTAAAAACATCAGCAATCAGTACTCCTCTAACAACATAATCAACCAAAGCAAAAAACAGCACACCCGCAATGACATTAATGATTACGTGCGCCAATGCCAACCGCTTTTTATCGGCAATGCCTTTTAACGCGCCAATGCCAACAGTAATGG
>JAIUMB010000250.1 GCA_022565745.1 Cryomorphaceae bacterium
GTTCGTGTTCAGTATTACGGACAACTTGGAGTGGCTTCTTTTGAGCCGCGAATTGGCGCTAAATATTTGCTCAATGAATCGGTGAGGATAAAAGCATCGGCTGGGCGTTTTTCTCAAAACCTCTTTGCCGCATTGTCTGATAGAGAAGTGGTAAACTTATTTTACGGCTTCCTCGACGGGAACGTGTCTTTACCATCTACCTTTAGAGGAGAAGAGATTGAAGGAAGACTACAAACATCCAACCACGCTGTATTGGGAACGGAAATTGACTTAAATCGACATATTGAACTTTCTATTGAAGGTTATGTCAAGCAATTCAATTTGATAACCAATGTCAACCGTAATAAAGTCATGGAATTTGCAGAAGCCACACCCAGCACTCCAGAGATTCTGTGGCGCGATTTTGCACCGGAAAGGGGAATGGCATACGGTATTGACTTCTTGCTCAAAGGAACATGGGAAAACGTAGGTGTATGGGTTGGTTATTCTTGGGCGTATGTAACACGTGACGACGGTGTTATTGAATACTTTCCCATATTTGATAGGCGCCACAACTTAAACCTAGTAGGTAATTACAGGTTTGGTAAGGATAGTCGTTGGAACGGGTCGTTTCGCTACAATTTCGGTTCGGGATTTCCTTTTACCCCTACGCAAGGATACTTTCCCTTTCTACCTTTTGATGACGTCAATGGAAACCCCAATACAAACTTTGACCCCCTAACCGAAAATGGTCAAATTAGAGCCATTTTCGGAGATGTTAATACAGCGCGTTTGCCCTACTATCACCGTGTAGACATCAGTGTTAGTTACACCACACCGCTAAAAGGAAGAAGTGAACTCGAGCTCAATGCAGGGGTAACCAATATTCTCAATAGAGACAACATTTTTTATTTTGATCGCGATGCCTTTGAACGCATTGATCAATTACCAATTTTACCGACAGTTGGCGCCATTTTTAGTTTTTGACAATGGCCCTCATTTCGTACTTTTGCACAAAATAGCAATAACACCTACAACAATATGGCAGAGTTTGAACTCGTAATGCCCAAGATGGGCGAAAGTGTAGCCGAAGCAACCATTACAAAGTGGTTGAAAGAAGAAGGCGAAACGATCGAATTAGAAGAAAGTGTTCTCGAAATTGCCACTGATAAAGTGGATTCTGAAGTTCCAGCCCCAGTGGAAGGTATTCTCAAGAAAAAACTCTTTGATGTAGACGATGTTGTGCAAGTTGGTTCTGCGATAGCCATTATTGAAACCGACGCCGCTGCTGCCTCAAGCTCTCCCAACGGCTCTGAAGCTAAAGAAACGACTCAAGAAGCACCGACTGCTGTGGTTGAAGCCACATCTATCGCTGCTCAAGGTGCAGCAGCAGCAGAAGGTGGAAAAATTCCCGCACGCACAGAAAGTGGCCGCTTTTACTCGCCATTGGTGAGAAGCATTGCTGAAGAAGAAGGCATCAGCATAGAAGAGCTCAATGGTATCAATGGCTCTGGCAATGAAGGCCGCGTTACTAAGTCAGATGTGCTCGATTACCTCAGCAATAGAGGTGCTGCACCACAACCTGCTGCAAGTACTTCTGCAACGGCAGCAGCGCCAGCAGCGCCAGCATCTTCATCGCGTGCGGCAACTGAAAGCAAGCCGGCTCCCGCAAAAATGTCAGCGCCTCCAGTAGATATTCGTCCCGGTGACGAGATCATTGAAATGGACCGTATGCGACGCATTATTGCCGACAACATGGTGATGTCTAAGCACGTATCTCCACACGTTACTTCATTCGTAGAAGCCGATGTTACCAACATCGTGATGTGGCGTAACAAAGTGAAAAACGAGTTCTTGCAGCGTGAAGGAGAGAAGATTACATTCACACCCATCTTTATTGAAGCCATTGCGAAAACCATTCGCGATTTCCCGATGATTAACGTTTCTGTAGATGGCCATAATATCATCAAACGCAAAGACATCAACATTGGAATGGCCACGGCTCTTCCTAGTGGTAACCTTATTGTTCCGGTCATCAAGAATGCCGATCAGCTCAATTTGGTTGGTTTGACTAAAAAGGTTAATGACCTTGCACGTCGCGCCCGTGAAAACAAACTCGGTTCCGACGATATCCAACAAGGCACGTATACCATCTCCAACGTAGGAAGCTTTGGCAATGTGATGGGAACACCCATTATTCCTCAGCCACAGGTAGCGGTTATGGCCGTTGGAGCCATTCGCAAGAAGCCTGTTGTGGTAGAAACTCCACAAGGCGATGTGATTGCGGTTCGTCATATGATGTTCTTATCGCACTCTTACGATCACCGTGTTGTAGATGGTGCCCTCGGTGGTATGTTTGTTAAGAAACTGGCCGACTACCTCGAAGCCTTCGACCCCAATCGCGAATTTTAATAACGAAATCAATACAGGGAACTTCGGTTCCCTTTTTTTATCATGAACATTAAGCTCAACAAACCCCTTTGCATTTTTGACCTCGAAACAACCGGAGTACAGGTTACCAAAGACCGCATTGTAGAAATGGCGGCCGTAAAGATCCATCCCGACGGCACCGAAGAAGTCAAGCGTTGGCTCGTTAACCCGGGAATGCCAATACCACCCGAAACCACAGCCA
>JAIUMB010000251.1 GCA_022565745.1 Cryomorphaceae bacterium
ATGGCGTCTAAAATAATCGTTTTAATCCACTCAGGCATCATTGTAGGGCGTTTTGTTTTACCGTCAACAAACACCAACACCAAAGTTGCTGTATTAAGCAATTGCCCGTTTTGATTAAACACGCGGTGTTCAAAAGTTATTCGCGTATCTGGCATTTTAGGTATGGTTGTTTCGATGGTTAATTCATCATCATAAAGTGCAGGCGCCTTGTATTGGATTTCCATCGATTTGACAGGAAGCATTATTCCTTTTTCCTCTAAAAGACGATATGGAATACCTAATTTTCTCATAGCTTCTACGCGACCAACTTCATAATAAAGAGGATAATTACCGTAATATACATATCCCATTTGATCTGTTTCGCCGTATCTTACACGGACATTACTACAATGTGTATACATGATTAACTGATGTTTAACAGGTTGCTTATACAAACACCATTTTGCGGGTTTGAATGAGGTGCATATTGCAACAAAAAAACTTAAAAGTCAACCTCAATTTCGTTTTTTTTATCATTTTTTTTTCCACACTTTTGTCCCCACAGAAACACAACATATACTAACCTCAATATCACAATTTAATTGTTGAATAACCCCCAAACAATGACCCAAAAGGAAAAAACAGCTACCGACGTATGGGCCAACTGTCTGGCGTTCATTCAAGACAACATCAGCGCTCAAAATTACAAAACTTGGTTTGAGCCAATCAAGCCAATCAAGTTACAGCAGAACATTTTGAGCATTCAAGTGCCGAGTAAGTTTTTTTACGAGTGGCTTGAGGAACACTATATTAAGTTACTTAAGTCTGCCATTACGCGTGAACTAGGAGAAAACGCAAAATTGGTGTACAGCATTGTCATGGAGAACAGCTACGACAACCGCAGCCCTCAAACAATGAAGATTCCGAGCTCTAACCGCAGTAACACTAGAAATGAACGAATGCAAGCATTCCCAGTTGAGTCCTCTGGTGGTGTAAAGAATCCATTTATCATTCCTGGGCTTAGAAAAATTACGGTTGACTCTCAGCTCAATGCCAGATATACATTTGAAAATTTTGTAGAAGGCGATTGTAACCGCTTGGCACGTTCGGCTGGTTTTGCAGTGGCCAATAAGCCAGGCGGAACTTCATTTAATCCGTTGATGATTTACGGCGCAACTGGTCTTGGCAAAACCCACTTGGCACATGCCATTGGGATTGAAATCAAAGATAAGTATCCAGAAAAAACGGTGTTGTACGTTCGTTCAGAAACATTTGCATCGCAATTTATTGACTCCATAAGAAACAACACCAAAAACGACTTCGTTCATTTCTATCAGATGCTCGATGTATTGATCATTGACGACGTTCACCGCTTATCTGGCAAAGAAAAAACGCAAGATGTATTCTTTGAAATATTCAACCACCTTCACCAAAGTGGAAAGCAAATTGTATTGACCAGCGATACTGCTCCAGTAGATATGCAAGGCATGGAGCAACGTTTATTGAGTCGTTTTAAATGGGGGCTTTCTGCAGATTTACAAATACCTGATTTAGAAACTAGAATTGCTATACTTCAACAAAAATTATACAATGACGGCATAGAAATGCCTGAAGATGTCATTGAATATTTGGCATATAGCATTAACAATAATGTACGTGAATTGGAAGGCGGATTGATTTCACTTTTAGCGCAATCATCGCTGAATAAAAAGAAAATCACCATTGACCTTGCTCGTCAAATGATTGATAAGTTTGTCAAAAATACCAAGCGTGAACTCTCCATTGACTACATCCAAAAAGTTGTTTGCGACTATTTTGACATGCCCATTGATGTGATGAAATCAAAAACGCGTAAACGCGAAGTGGTTCAAGCCCGACAATTGAGCATGTACTTCAGCAAGCAACTCACCAAATCATCTTTGGCCAGTATTGGTGCGCAATGCGGAAATAAAGATCACGCCACGGTACTTCACGCCTGCAGAACTGTCAATAATTTGATTGAAACCGATAAGAGATTTAAATCGTATGTAGACGATTTGAAAAAGAAATTAAGCATGAATTAAACATCGCTTTACAACGGTTTTTGTAATTTGCAACTTAAATTGATAAATAGTAAATTGGCCTTCGTTGGCCAATTTTTTATTAAAACAATGCGCTTATGAAGATATTGATGGTTTGCTTGGGAAATATTTGTCGTTCTCCATTGGCACATGGACTGCTAAGAAAAAAAGCAGCAGACAACATTGAAGTGGATTCTGCTGGTACTGGTAACTGGCACGAGGGAGAAGCTCCAGACCATAGAATGATTCGCACTGCAAGGAAGCACGGTGTAGATATAAGTGATCTCAGAGCACGAACTTTTGTTGTTGACGATTTTGATCGCTTTGACGTTATTTACGTTATGGATCAATCGAATTACAACAACGTCGTTAAATTGGCAAGAGACCAGAATGACGTTAAAAAGGTCAAACTACTTCTTAGTACTTTAGAAGATTCCAATGAATATGAAGTGCCAGATCCATATTTTGGCGGAGACGACGGCTTTGAACATGTTTTTAAACTTGTTGATTCCGCAACCGATGCCATACTAAAACAACAGCAATGAAAGAACCAACAAATAATGG
>JAIUMB010000252.1 GCA_022565745.1 Cryomorphaceae bacterium
CCTGAACTTCCTTTACCGCGCAGCATATATGGCGCTTCGGTTTTGACGTATATCATCGTTTCAAAGTACGTTGATCACCTGCCATTCTACCGCCAACGACAAATGTTTAGTCGATATGGCTATCAAAAGCTCCTTCCGTTTAACTTTGAAGGCTAAGAAGTGCATGGTGTAATGCAGGGAGGGGAAATGGCGAAGATGTAGTTCGCCGGAGGCTTACCAAATAAGTACCTTTACAAATGAAATATTCAAAAAATATAAACGTAAAATCAAATAATGAACCTCAAGCCAATATTCATCGCCATTTTACTATTTCTTACTCTCCAAACAAACGCACAATCGAATTCCGGTAATTCAGATGTGCATAAACGTGCGGTTACCGACTACAGCAACGTTATCCGTCAAAATCCCGAAAATGCCGAAGCCTATTATCTCAGGGCAAGGGCTAAGGCAAAACTCAAGGATTATCGCGGCGCCATTGAAGACCTTAGTAAGGTGATAGAATTAGAACCCGAAAACGCACAAGCGTACTACTTTAGAGGCCGCTATAAAGGATTGACCAAAGCCTATCGCGCCTCCATTGCCGATTTCGATAAAGCGATTGAACAACAACCTAATTACGCTGAAGCCTATTATTTCCGCGGTAGAACCAAAGGATTTGTCAACGACCTCAATGGCGCGCTTGCCGATTACAGCAAAGCCATCGAGATTGAAGAGCAATACGCACAGGCCTATTATTATCGTGGTGTTATTAAAGACGGCATGGAAGATTACCAAGGCGCCATCGGTGATTTTTCACAGGCCATCAAACTAGACCCCAACCATGCAGATGCCTACCTCTATCGCGGGGCATCTAAGGGAAACATCGAAGACTATCGCGGTGCCCTCGCCGATTTCACCACGTCAATTGAACTTAAACCACGTAATGCCAAAGCCTATTACTTCCGCGGCTTGGCCAAAATCATGCTGGAAGACGATGAAGGAGGGTGTCGAGATCTAAAAAAAGCTGCTAAGCTGGGATTTTTGGAGGCTGAGTTGGAAGTAGGGAGGCATTGTGAGTGAACCTCACACGCACCCCGCTGTTATCCAATTTAACAAAACTGAAGCGTTTACAATCAAACGCTACGCTTACAACCATTATTTTTGCAAAAAACATCCACTGTGTCCAAAGACAAAAAAAACATCATCAATCCGATTGACGCGGATAAAATTACCGAAAACCCTTCGACGCTGCCCTATGCACACACCGTCGGTGGGGCGGTAATTCGTCCGGATGACTTAAAGAAGAACAAGAGTCGCGCGCTTTCGGCCATGGAAGAGCAAACCGACCGACAGCTCGACCAAATAAAGCAGCAGATAGATTTATTGGCGAAGCAGGCCCAGGCCATTCAAGAACGCAAGGTCTTATCGGAAATGATTTACTTGGCAAAAATGGGGTTTAAACCCGAAATCAATCATGTATATCACCTTTACCAAAAAGACGATAAAGAAGCCGAATATCCTTTCGTCCTTTCTATGGTAGGTCCAGAAGAATGGGGTCGCTCCAATCCCCCAGGAAATTTTGTCTACTCCGTCAAACTCCTCGCCGATCATACCTGGGACATCGTCGAAGAAAAGGCTGAACAAAATTAACCCCCACCAACGCCAAACCCCTCAAAACCAAAGAATGCTAAGCACTACACCCTTCTATGCCTCTAGTATGATAAAAGCCTCCAACCTATGAACCTCCCCAACATCTCCTCCGAATACCCAATTGCCTGCAGTGTTTGCGAGCAATCCATCTTCCAACAGGAGTTACATGTGATAGAAAAGGCATGGAAAAAATACGGTGAATTTGGTTGGAACTTACTGTTTGAAATGGCCTTGTGTGCCGACTGCATGAGCAGCAAGCAAAGTGAGATTTCTGAGGAATCGAGAGAGAATATCAAGGCGTTTATGGCCCAACAAAATATGGAAGCCGAAGAAGGCATGTGCGCCATCAACGGTAAAGACCTATCCACCTGTGACTTCATACAAGGGGCTTTTATGTCTGATGGATACTTTACCAACGAACTCTACATAAGCGACGAAGCTTTAGAAGACCTGCAAAACATCTTATCTAAAGAAACCAAAGACAACCTCGATCGATTTACCGAGGAACAACTGGGGCCACCCGGTGCATGGAAAGATCTCTTCGCTCCTACCAGACCCATAATCTTTTAATCATGATCATTGTTCGCGTTTACGGCATTGTTGAAAATCCCAACAACGAAATTCTACTTTCATCGGAGGTTTATAACGGAAAACACTTTACCAAATTCATCGGCGGCGGTTTAGAACACGGTGAAGGAACCATCGATTGCTTAAAACGCGAAATTGTCGAAGAAACCGGATTGCAAGGCGAAGTAAATGAGCACGTTTACACCACCGACTTCTATCTAAAAAGTGCATTTAACCCGGAAGACCAAATCATATCCATTTACTACCGTGCGCACATACCTGAATGGAAGCAACTGCCCAATGAGCCTCTCATTCTCGGAAAATCTTACGATGCACAAACGTTTCACTGGATTAAAAAAGACCAACTCCAAAAGGAAATGCTGAGCTTTCCCGCCGATAAA
>JAIUMB010000253.1 GCA_022565745.1 Cryomorphaceae bacterium
GCGCTTGGATCTATAAATTCAACCGGACTCTCTTCTACCGTAACTCTTGATCTTCCCAAACTAAATGGCCAATTACCCAAAGCTTCCGGGGCACTGCGCCACCCAACAGTGTTGTATTGTATGAAATAGAGCCCGCCTCGGTCAACATAATCCATCAATTGTGACTCATAGGTGTGCAGCCATGTATTGGTGTTATATGCACGAATACCCGCAACGATAGCATCGTAACGGCGTAAATTACCAGAAGCAATGTCTTCCTGAGAAAGCACATTAACTTCGTAACCAATACGTGTTAAAGCTTCTTTTACCTCGTCTCCAGCACCTGGTATGTAGCCTATAAGCTTGCTTTTGCGCTTAACATTAACCGCCGACACATGCACTTCCGCGTTCGGATGTAAAAGCATGGGTTTAAAATGGTCAAAATCCAATTCAACCTTTCGCTTGGCCGGTACCCACTCTTTATTGACAAATAAAAATGCGCGAACTGCTCCACCACCGCTTTCTCCTTCTATATCGATGTTTTGAATCCATACATCGCCTGCCTTTTCCAAATTATAAGGAATAATGGACGGAGATACGCGCCAACCTTCTGGTGCTTCTAACTTTACTTGACCGCTGTGCCCAGCTGTTGTAGCGTGAACCTCAATACGCAATTGTCTTTTATTGGCATTAACAATAATGGTTCTATCTTCTGAAAAAGAGACACTAACAGGAGGTACTACTCCAACTTCTCGGTAGCGCTCGCCTTTCACCCTATCCGTCCATTTGTACATGAGCTCAACCGGATAAGGAATTTTTCTTCCGTAAACAACCATCTCGATATTTCTAATATTTTCTGAAGGTTGCTCCGGTAAGGGCATAAGGTCGATATCATCAATGTCAAACATATTGCCTTTCGGCGATTTCTCAAGATAAAATGGGTGATTATATGTCCCACTAATACGATGTTTTATATCCAATGGTGTCAAAACATTTTGCTTAAGAGGGATGAGTGAATCCTTATGTAAAACGTATACCGGTACCGAACTTCTGTTGACGATAAGCGCTTCAGTATTGGCATTATCTCCAGATTGATACATAGGATTCTCAGCCAACCACTCTGCGTGAAGACCTAAACAACGCAATATTAAATTATCGAGTTGCTTGACTTTAACCCTTCGCCAGTCGGGGTCTTCAATATTTTCAACCAATGGATAAAGTCCAATTAAAGACTTAACCGACTCCCAAGGCGCATCGTCATTAAAGTTGGCTTGAATTAAACGGATGGCGCTCTGAAGTTCTACAGCGTTCAGTCGGGCCAAAGAGGTGTCAACGTGGTCAAAAACAGAAGTTGTACATGGCTCTCCTTTTACCAACTCCAGATACTCGGGTATTTTTCCCCGTAGTTTAGCAATACCAAAACCTTGACTCTTATGCATGGAACGAGAAGCAGAGGCCAATTCACCCAGGTTGCCGCCAATAAGCGGGTGGTATCCACCTACATCTACGTGTAGGAGTTCTCCCTTGCCTACCCGACTGGTATCCAAATCGGTCACCCACCAAGTACTGGTATTCCAAAAGACATTTTTCACCTCCCAAGTGCCATAAAGTTCAGCGCTTTCTGGGTGAAATGATGGATCATTCACAACGTCAAATGCTTCTTCCGCCAAAATAGCAGAAGCCTCATGGTGTCCGTGACCGGCTCGGCGATCGGGAGGAAAACGGTTGATAATAACATCAGGTTTAAATCGGCGGATAACCGTGACAACATCTTCCAAAATGGCCTGATGCCCCCATTTTTCAAAAGATTCATCGGCTGATTTGCTGTAGCCAAAATCAACTGCACGGGCAAAAAACTGCGTGCCACCATCTATTTTTCTGGCTTCAATAAGCTCTTGGGTACGAATCACCCCAAGCTGTTCACCCAATTGTGGCCCAATTAGATTTTGTCCACCATCACCTCGGGTCAGCGACAAATACGCCGTCTCAACACCCGCTTCATTAGCCAGCCAAGTAATCATCCTCGTGTTTTCGTCGTCTGGGTGTGCAGCCAAATACAACACCCTCCCTGCTTTTTCAAACAATTTAAGTTGATGTCTGATGGCTGAAGAACTATACCCCTCAACAACGGTAGATTGTGCACTAATCTGAAATAAAAGAACAACTAAAAGTAAAGATAACAACGTTTTACGCATGAATATTTTGTCTATTGATGATAGGCATTATTAGAAAATCGCTCGTAAAGATCAACCACCCCCATAATTAACAACATACCGTAAAAGGCATCTTCAAAAGGAATGGTTGCAATGCGTATACCCAAGTTGTGGTCGTCATTGTACCATACAACTGGAGACTCCAGTCCAAATCCAGTAAGTAGTCCGTTGACAATAAAAAAAGGTATAAGTGCAATCAAATAGGAGCGGTAAAAATGAGCCAACCAATTTGGCTTAGCGATATACTGAATGTAGAGCAAGTACAAAGTAAGCAATCCAAAATTAACACCTGTATACCACTTATCGGTGTGCATGATCGCCATTGCAAATGAAAAAAAAGCGAGAAATAAATTAACTTTAAAGGCCGTAGTTAAACTAAAAAAAGGCCTTGGCCAAA
>JAIUMB010000254.1 GCA_022565745.1 Cryomorphaceae bacterium
AGTTCACCGCTCATTACTCCACTTATGTGTTGCCACGAATTACACGAATGTTCACGAGTAAAACATTCGTGTTCATTTTTGCAAGCCGAGGTTTGTGATGTTCATTCTTGGCTAAAATTTGAACATACATAGCGTTTGTGTCAAAAATTGAACGTACACTTGCAGTATGTCCAAAAAATCAATATAATTGAACATTTAAAACATGCGAAAATTTGACATCTAAGCTATGACAAATAGACATTTACAGATACAACAAATTAATATGAGCAACCTAATCGTTTGCTTATTGATTCTGTTGTCGCCATCCATTTTTTGTCAAATGCAAGACGCAAAACCGAATAATGGACTCAGTTTAAATTTAGGTTCCGGAACCCTACTTTCTATAGATTATGAAAGAATTTGGCGCAATGAAAAAAACAATAATTTGTTGATTACGTCTATAGGTGCAGGCGTGGGTTTAGAAGGCAAAGTTTGGCAGTTTATGGCCAATACCGATTTTACAAGTCGAGATGGTTACTTTGTCTCACCACAAAAAGTAACCTACAATATTGGCAAAGGAAACAACTATGTAGAACTTGGTGCAGGCGGTATTTTAGTTCTTGGAAACACAACTCAGCCGTATATCGTTTATCCGATTATTGGATACAGGTATATCGGTAATAACAACACCACCTTCAAATTTTTCTTGTCATGGCCTATTT
This sequence comes from Cryomorphaceae bacterium, assembly GCA_022565745.1. Classification (GTDB taxonomy): domain Bacteria; phylum Bacteroidota; class Bacteroidia; order Flavobacteriales; family Schleiferiaceae; genus CSBr16-58. Next base: position 702 of record JAIUMB010000254.1, read on the forward strand.
CAGGAATACAAACGGATGATTTAGGGTTTGTTCCTTTTGGAATTGGTTTAGGGCAGTTGTTTTAGTTTAAGCTTGTCGATAAACGTTCGGTTGATTACAATTTTTTCATCAGAGCCAATTGGGCAGGATAGAGTGCTCCGTATTTTATTTAATCCGTTTGGACTTCTGTTGAGCACAGCGTGTGGAGCAACTGTGGCTTGTGAGTATTAAGCCTCAGCATTTTTTCCGATTGTAATCCAATTCAGTTTAATCATGAGGACGGGATTTTAATATACTGTTAATCAATTGGTTGATATAATTTTAAATATTCAGGAAAAAGCATCACCTGGCGTTGTTGCTTTTCCTGAAATAAAAAAGGGGCAACATCAAGAGTCATTTCCTGCATGTTTAGCGATTCGCACTTCTTCAAGAGCTTGGATTTTAATTCACCCCAATTATCGACGCCAATTTTTTGATTTAGGTACGCAAAGTTTGGCGATATGTTTTTTCCCATCAAAAATACCAGATCGAAAAAATCACGACCTTTATTGCGTGGTCTATTCAATATAGCGAAACACTTTTGAGCCATGAGTAAGTCCAGCGGGGTTGTTTTGATTTTTGTGAACACATCAAATTTATTCAGCAAAGCATGCTCCGGCTTAAATTCGAAATGTTGAGCCTCTGTATCTAGTTGAATGAGAATTTTTTCATTTTGATAGCCGGATAGACCTTGCTCAAAGAGCAGGCTTGGAAAACGAATATAACAATGATAAGCGCCTTTTGACTTCTGTTGAATCTCGACTTTATATCCAGATTTTTGAATTTCGCTGTCTATATTTTCCGAAATATCATTAAAGTCTGAATCCGTAAGATTAAAGTTGTCAAAGTCTAAGTCCTCCGAAAATCGTTGATTGTTGTGAACAAGACGCAAACAAGTTCCGCCAAGAATACAAAGCTTATCAGCATGAGGGCCATTAAAAATGATTTCCAATAGCTTAAATTGCAAATATTCTCTCAGAAGAAAGCGTTTAAAAACCCTGAGATTTTCCGGGTAATACTGCTCAATTTCTTTTATACTAATCATCTAAATACTGTTTTAAAAGTTCAATTTTCCGATTTATTGTGGGGGAATTATACAAAGATTGATAATCTTTTAGCTCGGCTTGATTCAGTGATGCCAATTCAGTTTTACTCCAACGCAATGACCTTAGGTGTTCTAAATCATTTATATGTGGGTTGAGATACAGATAATCCAATATGGCTTTTTCCAAGGTAGCCATCCGAAATCTTATCCCATTCATTTCAATTAATTTGTATCCAAAAAATAACGATCTTTTGATGGTTTTATATTGAAAGGTGCCAATATCGGTTGTAAAACGATTGGTTTTTAGTGTTGACACAGAATGAAAACTAAATACACCCTCCGGAATGAAGTTGTGAAACTGAAACGCGGATTCCAGCGATATGTAAGACGGTGAATAAAGTGTATTGGCAATTCTGTATAGGCGCTCCTCACTCCATTCCGTATCATTAAACACATAGAATCCATTTCTCAATTTTTGGATATAGCCCTTCTTTTGCCAATAGACAAGATTTTTCGCATCGAAGTTTGGAATGATACGCATGATTTCTTTGGTAGAGATAATGGGGTATGATGAAAAATATCGTCTGAACTGTTCGTACATACGTTTCTATTTATTCGCAAATATAGTAAAAAAAAGAAATGAAAAGATAAATTTTTAGATTTATAAACAGATTATTTTTCATTTTCTACGGATAAACCCCATAATGCCGGTACACTAAGAACGCGTTATTTGTCCATCAGCGCTCTAATTCGTCCCACCAAATCATCACCGCCATGCACGTTGATCTCTACGATTTTGCCTTCAGG
>JAIUMB010000255.1 GCA_022565745.1 Cryomorphaceae bacterium
AATCTATTTGAAAGCTTTGATGCCCGAGGACAAGTTTTTTCCCATAGAGTGATGGGGTTTGTGGAAAACCAGCGTAAATGGAATATGTTTAGTCGAGAGTTTTCACTCTCAGCCGGTGTTCGTTTTAATCACTGGTCATTAAATGGTCAAACCGTTATTAGTCCAAGAACCACCCTAAAAGTCAAACCATTTAAATCGTCTGAACAGATTTTTCGCTTGTCGTTTGGGTACTATCACCAGCCGGCATTCTACCGAGAAATGCGTAACCTTGAAGGCGATATAAACCGTGATTTACGGGCACAGCAAGCCATTCACTATGTGTTGGGGCACGATCATGTCATCGAGATGTGGGGACGTGATTTTCGACTGGTCACAGAATTGTATTATAAAGACTTACAAAATTTAGTTACTTACCAAATGGACAATGTACGTCTGAGATACAGTGCTGAAAACGATGCCAGCGGATACGCGACCGGGGTTGATTTTCGCATACACGGAGAGTTTGTTAAAGGTGTAACGTCTTGGTTTAGTTTGTCAATGATGACCATTCGCGAAAAGTTTGACGACTTCCCTGAACTGGGTTACCTCCCCCGGCCTACCGACCAATTCCTCAATACCAGTATCTTTTTTCAAGATAATTTCCCGGGTGATGACAGCTGGAAAGTAAGTGTTACTGCCATGTATGGAACAGGACAACCGTTTCAACCTCCCCGTGCATTGCCTTCAGAAAACATCTTCCGAATCAGTCATTACCGCCGTGTTGACTTAGGCATCATCAAGGTACTCAAAGAGCCGGGAAAAACTGCCAAATGGTCATTTTTAAACAAGTTTAAAGGGGCTACTGTTGGGTTCGATGTGTTTAATTTGTTAGGGATTCGCAATACCATATCATATCTTTGGATACGTGAAATAAATTCTGGTAGTCCGGACGCCAGTACAGCCAGACAATATGCCGTACCCAACTTCTTAACCAATAGATTGATTAACCTTCGCTTAGACGTACAGTTATGAGAGTAGCAGATACCATTGCCCACCCAAGTATGCGCATCATCATTTACACCTTAGAAAAGCACTTCTATGTAGAGTACGAAGCTGGTCCGATGAAACAAGGCTTTCGGTTTTCCAAAGAGCAAATGGGAAGTTTGGAAGGACTTAAAAAAATTGTAAATCAGTCGTTTCACGAGCAAGTAGAGACACGTTTTCACGATATGCACAAACAAGCGATGAATGCGGTACAGCGTTGAAAAAAGAGAGCCCTTAACCATAGAGAAGCCTTCTTGGAGAGGTTGCGTTTAAACTAAATTATAAAACCAAAGGCATCAAAAGCATTTTTTTCGCGCTGGTCTATTTGTGTAGATCACGCTCGTGGAAAAACTTAATTCACTGTATGTGTTTTAATCATCGCTCTTTTGATGTTTAATACAGTGAAAAACATAAAAAAAACTTTGCTTTGATATAAGAGGACGAATGTATCAGCAAAGCAAACTCCTTTATTTTCACGCTGAGACTTTGTATTATCCAACAATAAAAACCTTATTCCTTTCCTTAAAATTTCCATATTAAGGCTGTCTGAACTTACTTTGCACCAAAATTGTTTTTTCGTCAAGTTTGATGACGTCAAGCATACATTTAATTACCAATTTATTCATGTTATTATGAAGTTTGAACTCACAGAAGAGCATTTGATGATTCAGAAAGCAGCACGTGATTTTGCCCAAAACGAGCTGTTACCGGGTGTTATCGAAAGAGATACACACGAAATTTTTCCAGCTGAGCAAGTGAAAATGATGGGAGAGCTCGGATTTATGGGTATGATGGTAGACCCCAAATACGGCGGCAGTGGTATGGATACCATATCCTACGTACTCGCTATGGAGGAACTGTCTAAAGTAGATGCCTCTGCATCCGTAGTGATGTCTGTCAACAACTCACTCGTTTGCTGGGGTCTTGAAAAATTTGGAACGGAAGAGCAAAAACAAAAATACTTAGTACCGTTGGCCAAAGGTGAAATCATCGGTGCTTTCTGCTTATCTGAGCCAGAAGCTGGTTCGGACGCCACTTCACAAAAAACAACCGCCATAGACAAAGGAGATCACTACCTACTCAATGGCACTAAAAACTGGATTACCAATGGTAGTTCTGCGAGTGTGTATCTCGTGATGGCACAAACTGATGTAGATAAAGCCCACCGAGGAATCAACTGCTTGATTGTTGAACGTGATATGGAAGGCTTCACTGTTGGTAAAAAAGAAGAGAAAATGGGTATTCGTGGATCCGATACCCATAGTTTGATGTTTTCAGATGTTAAAGTCCCCAAAGAAAATCGCTTAGGCGAAGATGGATTTGGATTCAAATTCGCCATGAAGGTTCTGTCTGGCGGACGAATTGGTATTGCTGCCCAGGCACTTGGCATTGCTTCAGGTGCCTATGAATTGGCTTTAAAGTATTCCAAAGAACGTAAAGCTTTCGGCAAAACCATCAGCGACCACCAAGCGATTGCCTTCAAATTGGCCGATATGTCAACCGAAATTGACGCCGCCCGCTTAATGGTCTTACGCTCAGCATGGCT
>JAIUMB010000256.1 GCA_022565745.1 Cryomorphaceae bacterium
CACCGAGCACATGGACTTAATCGACGCCAATAAACAACGACTGCATGAAGATCTCGCCAATTACAGAAAGCGACAGGCCATCGTAGAACATCCGTCATCAAACGGGATTTTATAACATCATGAATACCATTCAACACGCTTTTGCAGACGTTGGCTTGATCTTCGCAACTTTCAATCTCCGGCTCATATTCAATATTTTGACTTTCCAAACCTCCAAACTTCCAAACCTCCCAACCCTCCAACCTCCAAACCCCTGTCTGGAAAACACATGTACCTAAAAAACGCGCTATGGCCTTCATGTAAAGATGGTTTTGGGGTATATTTGAGGTTTACCTTCGGTGCTACTTCGTGGTAGCTTCGCTGCTACTTCGTGGTTAACACGGACTAACGTTGGGGCACATGCTAAAAAGACAACGGACACTTTGACAATGAAGAGTAACACCAGACATATCAAAATATTTACCGACTATACGACCGGATCAACTCAGCATGAACAACAGCGGAAGCGGACAAAGATATGGATGACTTACAAGGAAGAAATAGCCCCCGCTTCGCATTTTTGAAAATTTTCGTCAACGCACATTAATTCGCTTCTTTTGTTGTTTTTTCATTGGTGCTCATGATTTTCAATTGCAAAGCCGCTTAAGCCAACACGCAACCCAAACTTTGCAAAAGAGCCAAATCTTCCATCCTTCAGGATTTCCAATTTTTACCAGTTTTTTAATTTACTGGCATATTTTTGTTTTCAAATATTCACCAGAATTTTGTAGTTTTGGCAAAAATTGGAATTAATGCCAAAAATCATAGAAAATAAACTGATTGAAGAATTTAAGGACAGAGCGTCTTTTACCAGACAAGAACTCTTTGAATTCTATCGATATTTTGAACCCGACCTGAAAGAAGGAACATTCGGATGGAGAATCTATGATTTGAAAGACAAAAATATAATCAGGCCGCTCAAGAGAGGTCTTTATGTCATTTCATATAAACCCAAATACAAGCCTGAAATATCCCAAGAACTCATTAAGCTCGCAAGAAAAGTTACGTATAAATTTGAGGACACCAAACACTGTTTATGGGAAACGGATTGGTTAAATGAATTTTCACAACATCAGACAAGCAAAAGAATTATACTCATTGAAATTGAAAAGGACTTCATTGAATCCTTGTACTATGAACTAAAAGACTCATCAAGAAGTGAACTTTTCCTTAACCCGGATAACAAAGCCATTGAATTTTACATCGCAGAGAGTGAATATCCTGTTATAATCAAAAAGCTGATAACCCGTTCACCAATTGCAAAAAGAAACGAGAAAAAACTAACATTCTACACGCCCCTTTTGGAGAAAATATTGGTTGACTTATTTGCGGAAGAAAAGCTATTCTACCATCTACAAGGATCTGAATTGATGCATATCTATGAAAATGCAATACGTAACTACGCCATCAACTTTACCAAACTCTTCAGTTATGCGAAAAGGAGAGATAGAGAACAGGAAATAAAACAGTTCATGACCAATCACATGCATCACCTTGTAAAAGATATTATCGAATGATAAAGGCGCATTGTTTTACAGAAGAGTGGTTGGACAGCTTTAGAAAGCAAAAAGATTACAAACGGATTGATAAAATCATCTTGGAGAAAATGATCTATGCCCTCCATCTGTTAGAACAGCTCAGAGCCAATGGTCTTGATTTTATTTTCAAAGGAGGCACAAGCCTTGTGCTATTATTGGAAGAAGACAATCGTTTTTCTATTGATATTGATATCATTTGTAAAACCGAGCGAGGAGAGCTTGAGTCTATTCTTCAAAAAGTTGTGGATGCTTCAAATTTCAAGGGTTATGAATTAGATGAACATCGCAGTTATCAGCCGGGAGTTCCAAAAGCACATTATAAATTTTTCTTCGATACAAAAATGCAAGGTTCCGGAACCATCTTGCTGGATGTGTTAATTGAAGATTCAATCTATCCGGAGCTGATTGAAAAACCCATTAAAACGAAGTGGATAGAAACAGAAAAAATACTTACGGTACACCTACCATCCATTGATTCCATAACCGGAGACAAACTCACCGCTTTTGCCCCAAATACGATTGGTGTTCCTTTTTTTAAGGGAAAGGACAAACAGCCATTCTCTATGGAAATCTGTAAGCAACTATTTGATTTGGGCAAGTTATTCGAGCAAGTTCAAAACATGGAAATCGTTGCCGCGAGCTTCAATGCTTTCGCAGTTCAGGAAAATGCCTATCGAAAAAATGGTAATTCGGAAACAAACCTAACTCCTGAAACTGTTTTAAAAGACACGATTGACACTTGCCTTATTATTGCAAAACGAGGAAGCGGCACAGATGATGAAAAAGCAAAATTTGTAGAACTTCAAAAGGGAATCCGTGCTTTTGGTACCGGATTCCTAATGCGTGGAAATTTTAGAATTGACGATGCTATTCTGGCATCGGCTCGCATTGCGTATCTATCCGCTAAACTTCTAAAGAATGATTTAGCTCCAATTGAATATTACGCTGGTCAGGATGTCAAAAACTTTACTATTGAAGATCC
>JAIUMB010000257.1 GCA_022565745.1 Cryomorphaceae bacterium
GATACCAATGTCTACGCGGGTTACGTCATTCCGCCCTATTACGATTCTATGATCGCAAAATTGATTACTACGGCACAAACACGTGAAGAGGCCATCAATAAAATGAAGCGTGCACTTGATGAGTTTATCATTGAAGGCATCAAAACAACCATTCCTTTTCATCGTCAATTGATGGATCATCCGGATTATGTCGCTGGTAACTACACGACTAAATTTATGGAGTCTTTTGAGATGGATTAATTCACTTTGTATAATGCATTTGCTGATTCTAATCCCTTACTATTGATAATTAATGAGAAAGCTGTCCCAACGGGCAGCTTTTTTTATTACATTAGCAGCATAATATTCACGCCATGGACAAGAAAAAACTGGAGCTCATTACCCTGATTGTGATTACCGTTGTGGTCATCGCCTTTACCGTGTTTACCTTTATAAAGCCTTTGGACAATTCAAGCATCCCTATTACGAATATTATCGTTATTCTGGGGTTGTTGACCTATATGGTGTTTTCCATTGTTAGTTTCATGCGCTTTGATGGACGAATCAAACAACTCAAAGAAACCCTCAAGCAAACCGAAGACAATCTTCAGGAGACTAAGTCTAATCTGGAAAATAAGACCAATGAGGTTAAATCGCTCTCTGCTGCGCTAAAAGAAGTGCAGGAGCAACTGGCTGAAAGGGAAATGGAAATTGAAAAAATTAAAGAAGAGCAGTCGTAGTGTAAGGGAAGGCAGCGGCTTATTCCACTACTTCAAATCTTTCTTGGACGTAGGCTCAACAATCAGCTGGGGATTTTGGCCGTCATAATCAATGAGCAAAGCCGATAAACCATTCCCCATAAATGCTCCACTATCAATATGCCATGCATTTTCTTTGGTATTAAACAGCGCACCATCTTCGTAAACCACGTGGCCAACTACCTGGGTTTTTCCGATGTTTCTCAATGCTTTACGGTTGTTGATGATGCTTAGTTCGTGGGGTAAATCCAACGGTCTTGTCACCTTTCTTGAGATACCGGCATGTGAAATATGAATATGAGGTGTCTCCCAAAACGGCAATAACCCTTCTATCCAGATCATGATGGCCGTATTGGAAAGATTGTGCTTATTGGCGTCCTTTCTCAATTGGCCCATTCCTTTGGGTTCACCAAAGCGCTTCAAGTTCTGATGCAAAATGTACTCGTGGTTTCCCAATAAAAAATAGACCAGATGTGGGTATTTTCTTTTCAGCTTGATGCCCTTTTTCAAACACCTTACACTGTGTGGACCCTTGTTTATCATGTCGCCCAGCTGAACCAAAATGGTATCTTCGGGATTCCAGTGCTTGCGCAAAAGCTTTTTAAAGGTGTAATAACACCCGTGAACGTCTCCTACAACAAGCACTTTCATAAATGCAAGGATTGATGGGGGTTAAGACACCATAATGGGCATGACCAGCATCAACATGTCTTCATGTTCATCGATCACTTCAGCAGGGAATATGATACCTGCTCTACTGGGTTCAGACATTTCTAAACGCATGTCTTCGGCATCCAATTGATTGAGCAATTCAAGCAGGTATCTCGAATTAAACCCAATGGTCATGTCGTTACCGTCATAATCACAGCGCAAAGTTTCTTTCGCCTGTGTACCATAATCAGGGTCTTTTGCAGAGATAACCAACTCGTTGCCGGCAATATCCAATCGAACTTGATTGGCTGATTTACTGGCAAACTTGGCGACACGACGAACGGATTCCAGTAATGTGGAGCGTCTTATCAAAAGATGATTGGGGTTTTCTTTAGGAATTACCGCCTCATAGTTTGGATATTTATTGTCGATCAAGCGACAAACCATTCGCATCCGCTCGGTTGTGAATATGGCGTTTTGTTCGTTGTATTGTATGGTGACGTTTTCGTCAGCCGTAGGCAAAACAGATTTGGATAAGATATTCAATGGTTTCTTGGCCATAATGAACTCTGCAACGTGGTCGCTTTTAACATCGGTTCTGCGGTATCTCACTAATTTGTGCGCATCGGTGGCTACAAAGGTTGCGTTTTCTGGCGTCATTTGGAAAAACACACCAGACATAGCCGGACGAAGGTCGTCGTTCCCTACAGCAAATAAGGTGTTTTTAATGGCCAATGCTAATATGTCTGCGGGAACCACCGTTTTTCCTGGGTTTTCGATAGAAACCGCTTGGGGGAACTCGTCTGCGCTTAGTGCAGAAAGATTGTACTTACCAAAATCAGATACGATTTCGCAAGACCCATTATCTGTGTCAATAAGAAAGGTGAGTGGTTGTTCAGGAAAGTCTTTTAATGAATCAACGAGTAAGGCTGCCGGAATGCAAATGGTTCCTTCGCTATCACTCTCAATTTCAAAACTGGTTGAAATGGTGGTTTGAAGATCTGAAGCGGTAACTTTAAGCTTGTTGTTGGATATTTCAAAGAGAAAGTTATCCAGAATGGACTGAGATGTATTGGTTCCGGCAACATCGTTTAAGGCCAGCAAATTTTTGTAAATTACGGTACTAGAGGCAATAAACTTTATCATA